>CAZCWE010000562.1:0-2341 GCA_964502285.1 uncultured Spirulina sp.
GGATTGAAGGATGGTGTAGGCTCTTGAGATGGATTTGTGTATAAGCAGTAGCTCAGGGGGTGAGTTCCCATCAAGGGACTCACATTAGGGGTTAAGCCGTCACTGCTTCACGTTTGCGGGTCGCCCAGCGGCCGGTTTCATCTTCCTCAAACTGGTCATGGATGGCTTGCCATGCCGCTTGTTCGGCTTCAATTTCGCGGCCCGTCGCGTCAAGCTGCTGGTTGTAAGTTGCGATGAACACCTGTTGCGCGTCTTCGGATAGGTGCGTCCGAATTTCCGGGGATAGGTCTTCGGGAGACTCGCACCGTCCGGGACAGGGCCGGGGCAGAGCTTGCGCGGCGATGTGGATTTCTTCGCCGCCCACGTTTTCGATGAGAAGCTGATATTCGCCGGATTTCGCAGCCGGGACTTCGGCCATCAGGACATATTCACCGGCTTGCAAACGGGTTTGATAGAGAGCCGCTTTGTCTTTTGGCATCCCTAAGGTGGTCAGGAATGAGACGAATCCGGCTCCGGCTCCCCCGGCGATCGCACCGGTTGCCGCCCCCAAGAGAATGGAGCTAATCGGCCCAGCCGCGACCACTGATCCCACAAAGGGAATGAAGAGGACACCGATCCCTGTGAAGAGACTCAGGATACTGCCGAACAGCGACCCGAACACAGCCCCCGTGCGAAGTCCACCTAAGATCACGTCTTTTTTCGTGATGAACCCTGAAATCCGGGTTTCCGATTGGAAATTGCGTCCCATCACGGAGAGTTGCTCGCGGTCCACGCCTCGATCCATGAGGCGATGAATGGCAGTTTTGACCTGCGCTTCGGTGTTAAAGATTGCGGTAATGGTGCGTTCTGCTGTGTATGCCATGGGGCCTCCTAAATTCAATGGTTCAACTGAGTTGGGAGGGGCGATTACACTTTGAGGGTGGCCACACCGTGGGGCTGCATGGCGGCATCCGGGGAAACGGGTTCGCCGTCAATGAACGATCGCAACATCCAAGCCATATCTTCATGGGTTTCCATCAGGCCAGTGAGGAAATCGGCTGTGCCTTCGTCGTTGAATTTTTCGCTGCACTGGGTAATGTGCGATCGCAAATTCCGAATGATTTGCTCGTGGTCTAAGACTAAGCGGGACACCATCTCTGAGGCGCTCGGTAAATCACCGGGGTGTTCGCGCAAGGTGGTCACTTGCAAGAAATTGGCCACCGTCCCGATGGGATATCCCCCTAGGGCGCGGGTTCGTTCCGCGATCGCATCAATGTTGGTAGCGATCGTTTCATATTGCTCGTTCCAAATCTCATGGAGCGTGCGGAATTGCGGGCC
Source organism: uncultured Spirulina sp. (assembly GCA_964502285.1). Taxonomy (GTDB): domain Bacteria; phylum Cyanobacteriota; class Cyanobacteriia; order Cyanobacteriales; family Spirulinaceae; genus Spirulina. Next base: position 1,318 of record CAZCWE010000562.1, read on the forward strand.
CACCACATCCCAGTGGTATTTCCGCGTCTTAATCGATAACAGGTAGAAGTCCGCTAGGTTGGCGTTTAGTAAACTCACTACGCCCTGTCGTTGGTTGTCGGTTAAACCGATATTGATTGTACGCATAAACAATGTGTACCTCGTTGACTTCAGTTACCATTACACCGAATGTCCCCCCCTTTGGCCATCTCTAGATCGAGGGAGATTCCCGGTCTATCAAAAGGAAGGTGCAAGTCCCCAAAACGCGATTTTTCTCTCTCGTGATGGGGAGGGTGAGATAATAAGCACACTTCATTACCTGCGTTGCACGTTGCCCACCATGTCCGACATTCAGGCCGCCGTTGCCAAGCTCTACAATACCTATCCCTTTCCCCCCGATCCCCTCTCCGATGCGCCGCCCCCCGGCTATAACTGGCGGTGGACTTGGGTGGCCGCCCACAGTTTTTGCACCGGACGCAGTCCCGCACGGGACGATATTCAGATCCTCGATGCCGGCTGCGGCACCGGGAACGGCACAGATTATCTCGTCCATCTCAATCCTCAGGCCCAGGTGACGGCGATTGATCTCAGTGCAGGGGCCTTAGCCGTGGCGCGGGAACGGTGTCGGCGATCGGGAGCCGATCGCGTCACCTTTCGGCAAATGCCCCTCGAAGAAGCGGCGCTGAAATTACCGGGGGAATTTGACTTGATCAATTGTGTGGGGGTGTTGCACCATTTGCCCGACCCGATCGCCGGGATTCAATCCATTGCCCAAAAGCTCGCCCCCGGTGGCTTGATGCATATTTTTGTCTATGCTGCCCTGGGACGCTGGGAAATTCAACTGATGCAAGAAGCGATCGCCCTCCTCCAAGGCGACAAACGCGGCGACTATACCGACGGGGTGGCGATCGGGCGGCAAATTTTTGCCCACCTGCCGGAAAACAACCGCCTCCGCCAGCGCGAGCAAGAACGCTGGTCGTTGGAAAACCAGCGGGATGAATGCTTTGCCGATATGTACGTCCATCCCCAGGAAATTGATTACACC
>CAZCWE010000563.1:0-2334 GCA_964502285.1 uncultured Spirulina sp.
CCGGGAAATTCCCACAGGCCACCGAGGAGGCCGCTTTCGTTGCGACGGTCGATCAGGATTTCGCCTTGGGGGTTATGGATGACGGCGACACCGATGTTTTTATGGGGGAGGGGGGCTGAAGTTTCGCGCATGGGCAGTTGGGTTTGGAGGGTATGGGTAAAGGCTTGGCAATGCGATCGCCAGGGACAAAGGAGGCAGGCCGGTTGCTTTGGGGTGCAAAGGGTCGCGCCGAGATCCATGATCCCTTGGTTAAAATCGCGGCCGTGATCGGGATCAATTAAACGCTCGGAGAGTGTCCACAGGGGCGCGATCGCTCTGGCTGGGGGCACGGGCAACGCCGTCAACCGCGCCAACACTCGCTTCACATTCCCATCCAGAATCGCCACGGGCTGATTTGCCACGGCGCTGAGGATGCCGCCCGCTGTGGTGCGACCGATCCCCGGTAACTTTAACACTTCGGCCAGGTGGGTCGGAAACTGGCCGCCGTGGTGTTCAACAATTTGCTGGGCGGCCCTGTGGAGATTACGACAGCGGGCATAGTAGCCCAAGCCTTCCCAGCATTTCAGCACCTGTTGCTGATTAGCGGCGGCGAGGGCGGCGAGGGTGGGGAAGGTCTCAAGCCAGCGTTGATAATAGGGGATCACCGTTTTCACCTGCGTCTGTTGCAGCATGATTTCGGAAATCCAAATTTTGTAGGGGTCAGTTTCACCGCGCCAGGGCAGGGTGCGCCCGTTGTGGGCATACCAGGTGAGAAGCGATCGCCGCAACTGAGGGTAGGGGAGGCGATCGCAAATATCCTGCCATGGGGTCAAGTCCGCGACAGGTGGAACCGTCTTAGTCGTCCGTTTCACTGTGAATCCCCTGGAGGGATGATTCAAAGGTCATGCGCTGCTCGGCGTTGCGGAGAAAGTAGCCGCTCATGATTGCCGATGCCAGCAAGCGGCCGAGATGCTCGCGACTCGTGCTGATCGTCACGTCGAAATGATCCGAAGGCAACGTCCCCAACAGGCCGACGATATTGCGCTCCATCACGCCGAAGACCTCCGAAGATTGGGGCTTCGAGAGTTGGGCGATCATTTCCGGACTGAGACTTTGCACGTAGTGCCAGAGCTTATTCGCGGCATCTGTGTCTACGGAAAAATCTTGACCCGGATTAAGATTATGATTCACAAGAATCCTCCTAGGACAATAGCGATAATGGCAGGGGCGGGAGTGGAACAGCGATCGCAACGCTCGGACTCAATCCATTACGTCCCCACTCCCACTCTACTGCACGATTTTTAAACCCTGACCCCCACTAGCTGGCCAGATACTCCTGCACATGCACCTTACGCTGGCGCAGTTTCTTCAACGATTCCCGCTCCAACTGGCGGACACGCTCCCGGCTGATTCCCAAGCGGGCCCCGATTTTCGCCAGGGTCAAGGGTTGCCCATCGGTCAAGCCATAGCGCAGGGTTAACACCTCCTGCTGCTGGGGGGTCAGATCCGCCATGAGTTTTTGTAAATCCCCTTGCAGGGAGGATTGGGTGGCGAAATCTTCCGGCGACGGCCCCGTGTCTTCGAGGAGTTCACCGAGTTCGGTGTCTTGGTTATCCCCGACGCGCAGATCCAACGACAGGGGATGGCGGGCTTTTTCCAGGTAATCCCGCACTTGTTTGGGCGACAAATCCAATTCTTCCCCTAGTTCCACCACCGTGGCGGCGCGTCCCAGTTTTTGGGAGAGTTGGCGTTGGGCTTTTTTGATTTTGTTGAGTTTTTCGGTGATGTGGATCGGCAGACGGATCGTGCGGCTTTTTTCCGCGATCGCCCGCGTAATCGCCTGACGAATCCACCAGTAGGCATAGGTCGAAAAGCGATACCCCTTGGTGGGGTCAAACTTCTCAACGCCCCGCTGCATCCCGATTGTGCCTTCTTGGATCAAGTCCAGCAGGTCAAGGTTGCGCTTGATGTATTTTTTCGCCACCGACACCACCAGACGCAGATTGGCTTCCACCATTTTGCGCTTTGCCGCGTCGCCGGATTCGAGGGTGCGCTGGAGTTCCGCCTCCGAGAGTTCCGCTTTGGCGGCCCACTCGGTTAGGGTCAGGGGGGTTTCCTGCTCGGCCTCACAGGCATCTTTAAGTTGGTAGAGCGCGATCGCTTTTTGTACCCGTTTGGCGAGTAGAATTTCCTCTTCATGGGTGAGCAGGGGGACACGCCCAATTTCGCGAAGATAGGTACGGACAGGATCAGAGGGGTTGTGAGCAGTTTTCATCAGCTTGACTTTGCAGGATTATCGACAACAGGGGGATGATGCACCTTGGGACAAGGCAACTCAACGGGGACACTTATCGG
>CAZCWE010000564.1:0-2323 GCA_964502285.1 uncultured Spirulina sp.
TTTGGCCCGCAGTTCATTGGCGTTCATGCCATATTCCTTTTTCAACATCATCGGCGGGCCGTACGAAACGTCACCCGATTCCCGATGGAGTGGGGGTAGAAGTGCGCCGTTTAGACCCCATCGCTACACAAAGCAACCCCTTGCAGACAAAGAGTTGCAGCGCCTGACGCATCTTGCTCTCGCACTACCACACTGCCTGCGCTAAGACACTTGTATGACAGAAATTAAATCCCTCTTCGCGACCCGCCTGTATCACGCCAAACTCTCCGAGCATGGCGCGCCCGTTGACCCCGCCGAGCTTGAAAACTCCTGCCTTGTGATCGCGGATGATGACGAAGCCGGCCAAGACTGGTGCGAAGAGCACGGGTATCCCGGCTATACCTCTTATGCCTCACTCAGCGACCTGCCGTGGCGGTTCCCGATCTTCAAAGATCTCGTCGCGGTCCTCGACGCCCATGTCGTGGCCTTTGCCAAAGACCTCGCCTTCGATCTTGGCGACAAGAAGCTGCAACTCGAAGACATCTGGATCAACATCCTGCCCGAAGGTGGCATCCACACCGGCCATATCCACCCCCATTCGGTGATCAGCGGCACAACCTACGTCGCGATGCCCGACGGCGCGAGTGCGATCAAATTCGAAGACCCCCGTCTTGCCATGATGATGGCGGCCCCGCCACGCACCAAAGACGCCCGCGACGAGCTGCGGACTTTCTTTTACGCGAAGCCCGAAGTGGGTGATGTTCTGCTGTGGGAAAGCTGGTTGCGCCACGAGGTGCCGATGAATATGTCCGAGGAAGAACGGATTTCAGTGAGTTTTAATTATGGGTGGGGGTAAGGCATCGACTCAACTTCTCAATTAATAGGATTTGCGGTAGCATTGGTAGGTAGCTAAACGGGAGATCTTTATGCCAACCAGAATAAACCGCAGGCACTTGCTTCAGGGGGGGTGCTCATGCATTTGTGTCACCGCAGTATCAGGTTGCCTCCCTCTGCTAGGGATTTTCCTGCGTGGGGGCGCCTTGAGGGCGTTTGGAGCTGGTGCAAGGTTGGGTGGCACAACGTCTCTTTTGTCTTTCGGAAGGGGAGTGGCAGTCGGCACATCAAGCGCACGAGTTTTCGCTGGAGCGAGCAGGAGCGCAGCTTCGACTGTACCGGTCAATCTTATCAAACCAAATGGTCAACTGTTGGCACATTCAACCGCAACAACCGGCGGGCGAACATTAGTCCAAGGTAACAGGCAGATTTTTTATTCTGCGGAAACGCACTATGGTTTTCGTCACCGCGATCACAGGGGGCGTGATGCCGGTAAGTCGGTAGAGCAAGGCAACGATAGGATCGATCACTTTTCACCTCGGGACGAGGTAAACCGAATAGGGTTTGATACGATCTTGAGATCCGCCAGGATTATTCGACACTTCGACAAGAATGGCGAAAAAATTGGCGAAACTCAGGTGAATGTCGAGGGTAACCAAGGCGAAATCGTAGCAGATGAAGCCTTGGCAGATTACCTAGAAGTATTTTCAGAGTTTGATGAACGCTGTCCTGCAGCAACGCGCCAGCGAGACGTTTACAACAGCGCGCGTCAGAGGTGTGGCGAAGGAAACGACAGTGCTTGTGAGCGTGTTCCGCGTGAGACGGAACTCCTGAGGAGTTTGGAGCAAGAGTGCCAGCGCTAAGAATTATTCGATGTTATCGAGTGCCACCCGGATTTGCCGCTCGTTGATAGTGCGGCAATCACTGGAAAAGCTTCTTCTTCCTTGCCCCAACGCAACGACCTTTTGAGTACGCCCGGCAGCGTAGAGATCAACCAGCCTTGCTACGACTTGGACGCTACATCCGTCGATGATGCGATCAAGGATCAGCAAATCAATTTCCAGCTCAAACTCGGAACGCCCTCTTGTTACAACAGTTCCGCCAATCTTTCGAATGTACTCGTAAGCTGCAATTTCACCGGAATCTGGGCCATCATATCTGAACGTAACGTCCCTATTCTGTGCCCAGTTGTTGTACAGCTGGCTTCTGATTTTGTTTGTTTTTTGCTGGATTTCGGCAGCACGTTCAGCTTGCATTTGCGCAATCTCTTCTGGTGTGGCGCAACCCACTAAGCCAAAGAACCACAATATAAATATAATCTTTTTCATTCAAAAAGTACCCCAATGACTTAATCCAGCAACGATACAATATTATTTCAAAACAAAAAGCCCCTGCTGATCACTCAGCAAGGGCTCGGTATTTCTCACCGTAGGTCGGGGTTCACCCCGACGCCACTTACCAATCTTCGCGAACCACGGTCCGTGTCTTGATCGGCAGCTTCATCGCAGCA
>CAZCWE010000565.1:0-2318 GCA_964502285.1 uncultured Spirulina sp.
TTCGCGGCGAGGTGATACACGATATCCTGGCCCGCCGCCGCCTCCCGGATGCGCAACACCTACATCGCCCCCGGTGACTGTACTGTTGAGGAAATTTTCGCCTCCATTGATAAAGGCATTTACTGCAAAAAAATGGGCGGCGGCAGTGTGGGCCCCACGGGTGAATTTAATTTCGGTGTTGATGAAGCCTATTTAATTGAAAACGGCAAAATCACCAAGCCCCTCAAGGGCGCGATCCTGATCGGCGAAGCGAAGGACATCATGCACAAGATTTCGATGTGCTCCAATGATCTCAGCCTCGCCCCCGGTTTCTGCGGCTCGATCAGCGGCGGCATCTATGTCACCGTGGGCCAGCCTCACATTAAAGTCGATTCGATCACCGTCGGCGGTCGTTAATCATCATGGTGGGACAGCGCGATCGCCTCGGCAAACACAGCGCGATTCAAACCGCCCTTACTGCTGACATTAATCAGCAGGGGAAGGCTGTGCGGGCGTTGATCAGATTGCGCTGTACCTTTGGCGATCGCTCCCTCGTTCCCGACATTAGCGTGTTTCAAACCGAGCGGATTCCGCGTGATTCAGCCGGAGACATTGCCGATGATTTTTGCCTGGCCCCGGATTGGATCATTGAAATCCTGTCCCCAGATCAATCCTCAATCCGTGTGATTGATAAAATCCTGTTCTGTTTGGCACAAGGGACAACCCTAGGCTGGCTGATTGAACCGAGCGATCGCCTCATCCTCTCCTTTGCCCCCCACCAATCCCCCCAAACCCACGAGGGTCAAACTCTGCCGCCGATTCTGCCCCCGCTTGCACCCTGGCAGCCCACGGTAGATCACATTTTTGCCTGCTTAACTATTTAGTGAATTTTCCCAAGGAAGTTATGGTTCAGATTCAAGACCTCGCCCAATATACCGCCGACATTGCCCAAAAATTAGGGGTACATAAATATGATGTCTATGGCGCAAACACCGATTCCACCAGCGTTCAGGTAGACAACGGCGAACCGAAGCAGGTGAAAGCCTCCAACCGTTCCAGCGTGATTGTGCGGGTGTGGAATGACCAAGGCACGATGGGCGTGACCAGTACCACCGATGTTGATCCTGTGGGGATTGAATTGGCCCTCAAAACCGCCCAGGATGCGAGTATTTTTGGCGTGAAAGAGAATATCCCCGACTTCAGCCCGGAATCCACCGCACCCCTGCCCGATGTGGAAACCCACATGACCGAACCGGCTCCCGTCACCGATTTGATCACAGCCTTGGTGGATGCGGAAAAAACCCTGATGGAGGCCCATCCGGCGATCCATAGCGTGCCCTATAACGGCTTGTCGCAGCAGGAGATTGAGCGGTTTTATCTCAATAGCGCAGGGGCGTTACGCTCCGAAGCCCGCACCTATGCGTCGGTGTACCTGTACAGCAAAACCGAAGAAGAGGGGAAAAAGCCCCGCAGTGCTGGGAGTTTTCGGATGAGTCCGGGGCTGGGAGATTTAGCGATCGCCGACTGCATCGCCGAAGCTCGTGAGAAAACCATTAGTCATCTCAATTACCAAAAAATCCCTTCGGGTAAATATCGCGTCGTCTTTTCGGGGGAAGCCTTTTTAGGTCTGCTCGGAGCGTTTTCCAATCTATTTAATGCCCAAAGTGTGTTAGATAAGCAAAGTTTGTCAACGCCGGAATCCATCGGTACAGCGATCGCGTCTCCCCTGCTGTCCCTGGCGGATGATGCCCTCCATGCCGACAATGTCAGCGCCGAAACCTTCGACGGCGAAGGCACGCCCACCCGCCGCGTCCCCCTGATCACCGATGGCGTGCTCACCAGTTTTATCCACAGCACCGGCACGGCCAAACGGATGAACGCCCAACCCACGGGCCACGCCAATATTGGCGCGAAAGTCAGCGTCAGCCCCCATTTTTATCATGTGTTCCCCGGTCAGCCCAGCGAGACACATTACAGCTTAGATGAGGCAGAAAATGTGATTTTGATTGATGATCTCAGTGCGCTCCATGCGGGGGTGAGTGCTCTCCAAGGGTCGTTTTCTCTGCCCTTTGATGGCTGGCTCGTGAATAAGGGGGAAAAAATTAGCGTTGATTCAGCGACGATCGCAGGGGATTTTCGGGATCTCCTCAAGGCGATTATTTATGTGGAATCGGAGCCGGAACTGACACCGGGCGGGGTCTGCCCTCGGATTTGGGTGGATGATGTGTCGGTGACGGGAGAATCCTAAGGCGATCGCGCCCGCGATGCTCCCAGGACTCTGCTATTGTTTTTTGACTTACTCCCCCGTTTAGAAAACGGGGGATTCTGGGATCAAGCAG
>CAZCWE010000566.1:0-1762 GCA_964502285.1 uncultured Spirulina sp.
AATGTTGAAGTGCGATCGCATCCAGGCATCAATGCCATTATCCAGTCGCCCCAAGGGAATCAACGTCCCCACCGCAATCACTGACCCCGGAATCGCGTACCCCATCGCCGCCAACCGCACCGACGCATTCATCGCCCAATTGCCCCGCAACCGCTGACCGTAGGCCATCACCACCGCCAACGCCACCCCCAACAGCGCCGTAATCACCGCCAACACCACACTATGGCCCGCCAGCGTCCAAAAGGTTTGATCGACGGTATCCTGCCAGTGGGCGAGGGTCATCTGAATCAAAAGGGCAAAGGGCAGCCCACAGCCCAGCAGCACCGGCACAACACAAGCCCCCAACGCCCCCCAGGCCCGCAATCCCGTCAGGCGGTAGGGCTGAAAGGGTTTGGCCTGGCCAGCATTTTGATAATATTTCGCCCGACGACGAGACCAGCGTTCCAGGGCGATGAGCACCAAGATAAAACAAAGCAAGACGGCGGCCAGTTGGGCGGCGGCGGTGCGTTCTCCCATGCCGAGCCAGGTGCGATAGATCCCCGTGGTGAAGGTGGTGATTCCGAAAAATTCCACAGTGCCGAAGTCGTTGAGGGTTTCCATCAACACAAGGGCGAGGCCCGCCGCCAGGGAGGGACGCGCCAGGGGAAGCGCGACGCGCCAAAAGCCCCGCCACGGGTTACAACCGAGGGAGCGACTGGCTTCGAGGGTGCAGGTGCATTGTTCTAAAAAGGCGACACGGGCGAGGAGATAGACGTAAGGATACAGGACGAGGACGAGGAGCGCGATCGCGCCGCCCATGGAACGCACATCAGGAAACCAATAGTCCTGAATCGTTTGCCAGCCGAAGGTTTGCCGCAATGCCGTTTGAATAGGCCCGTAATATTCGAGCAATTCGGTATAGAGATAGGCCAGCAGATAGGCCGGAGCCGCCAGGGGCAAGAGCAATAACCATTCCAGCCAGCGGCTCCCCGGAAAGCGGCACATGGTGACTAACCAAGCCGCACCCGTGCCAACAATCAGCACCCCCAAACCCACCCCCACCATCAGCACGAGGGAGTTGAGAATATAATCCTGCAAAACTGTAGCAACAAGATGCTGCCAGATCTCGCTGGAGTCGCTGAAGATGCTGCTCATCACAGCCAGAATCGGAATCGAAATCAGGAGCGCGATCGCGCCTACGAGTAACGTCCACCCACTGGTTAAGCTGAAAAGAGAGCCCTGGGCGACAGCATTCTGAAGGGCTTTCTGGGTGCGGCGAGTTAAGGAAAAACTAGACAATGCGTTGCATACTCCAAATAATTCAAGGGAAATTAATGAAAATTACTCGCAATAATTCCCCTAGAATCATAGTATAATTTTCCAACCTAGACTAGGGTTGTATCAATTGGTTAACAGAACCGGAGCCGCTGTCATGGCCCGTAATGTCTGGGCTGTGTGAGGGCGCGACAGGCGGGGGATCTACACACCCCTAGCTGTTCCTAGCCATCGGGCACTCTCTGAACACCCCAATCGAAAAGGCTAGGGTACAATGCACGCTTTAACCGTCACACCTTGCGATGTCTGATCCCGCTATCACCCTTGCTGTTGAGAAACTTGATAAACACTTTGCCAATACCCACCAAGCGGCGGTGTTTGAGGTGTCGTTTCACCTGCGCCAAGGGGATATTTTGACGCTGTTGGGGCCGTCCGGATGCGGCAAAACGACGTTGCTGCGCTTGATCGCGGGGTTTGAAGAGCCGGATCATGGGGTGGTGATGATTGA
>CAZCWE010000566.1:1830-2306 GCA_964502285.1 uncultured Spirulina sp.
CAGGATTACGCCCTGTTTCCTCATTTAACGGTGGGGGAAAATATTGCCTTTGGGCTGCAAGGGTCGAGGAAGTTAACCCAGGCCACCCAGCAGCGGATCGGGGAAGTGTTGCATTTGGTGGGGTTGGAGGGCTTGGGGCAGCGGTATCCCTATCAATTGTCGGGGGGGCAGCAGCAGCGGGTGGCCTTGGCGCGGGCGTTGGCTCCGCGTCCGGCGTTGGTGTTGTTGGATGAGCCGTTGAGCAATTTAGATGTGCAGGTGCGATCGCACCTCCGCCAAGAACTGCGCCACATCCTCAAGGCGGCGGGCACATCGGCGATTTTCGTCACCCATGACCAAGAGGAAGCCCTCGCCATTTCCGATGCCGTGGGGGTGATGCAGCAGGGTCAGTTAGAACAAATCGACAGGCCAGACACGGTGTATTACCGACCGCGATCGCGCTTTGTGGCGGAATTTGTCACCCAAGCGAATTTTCT
>CAZCWE010000567.1:0-2302 GCA_964502285.1 uncultured Spirulina sp.
TTCGCTTATATCCCCCGTTTAGAAAACGGGGGCTTTACGCTTCACCTTCGTAATAATCGCGATTTTCGACTGACGAATTTGGACTGTCGCCAAGAGGTAGATTGCGCAAAACTGTCCTTCATTGAGTTTGCGGTCAATGATGCGATCATTGATGCGATCGCCGGATGAAATCTCTGAAGATGACATGGTTGCTGCTCAAAACCCAATACTCTGAATTTCAGGCGAATCACCGCTCCAATGCGAGGTGATGAACTCGGCGGGGTTGAGGGTTGAGCGGAGTCATTCGCGAAGCGTCCCCAAAGTGTAGCCCGGCTGCTCTGACTTCGACTCCGCTCAGTCTTCGCTAGCAAAAGCACAAACCACCAAGAACTCAAGTTCTTGGCTCATAGCTCAAACCCGTTAAAACGGGTTCCGGATAGTGGGCTTTAGCCTACTTTCGCTATGAGCCTGGGATTTGAATCCCAGGCGGGGTGGGCATCTTACCGTTAAGTCCACACCAGTGCATTGCCCACCAGCCAAAATGCGTGGCGAATTGTTATAGCCTGAAAGCGGCGGGGGCGATGTTGCGGCGAGAATGTAGTACGGATTTTGTGGAGTTCAGACATTTTTGTGGGCAATGCCAATGCCCACCCTACATTACTCTGCCGCGTGAGATATGGGAGGCAGAGCCTCCTGGAGAGCATTACTTGGCAGAGCCAAGTAACGAGGGTGAATTTTCACAGATCGCACTCTACCAGTTTGGAGAAAAAAGCATAAAATTCTTGACTCCGTACACTAAACATTTCAGGTTGCAAAATAATGGGATGATGTCCCTCTGGAGCCGATAAGTCAAAACTTAGCTTACTGTCATCTAACCATGTTCTCTTCGGCTTTCCAAATAATCCTTTTTTCTTCATCCCAAACCATCCCCTCTCATCTACTCGCCATCCCACTGCATAGGCAAATGTTTCCCTGATATCGCTATCCCACTTTTGTGGCTTTTCCAAGCTGCTGTAAATTTTCTTCTGAATGCTAAAGCCAAAATTTTCTTGACTATAGTGAACCCAAAGCCGATCAATAGACCGCAATTCTTCACATGGGAAATTATTGATATCCTGAACTCTGAGGAAACCTTCATTAGTCCGGTTTGCAACTTCTAGCATCTGTTTTAGTGTTTCCCTATTTGCCCCATGCCAATCCTTTGCTTGTAAATGCTGCTCAAGTCGCTGATATTTGAAGCTCTGTTTTAAATCTTGTAGAGCGGCTTGTGCAGACGGATAGCGATCATTTGGAGTTTGCTGAATCAACTTGTCCAAAAATTGACCTAGTTCATAACTAACAAAGTTTATGTTTAAATAATATCGCCAACCCCATTTGCCTTCATTGAAATCACATAAATCAAATGGACTCCTTCCCGTCAGTAAATGAATACAAGTCACTCCTAAACTATACAGATCACTAGCAGGTTTTGCCTTGCCCCTTGCTTGCTCAGGCGCACAATATTCCGCTGAGCCAATGACTGTTCCTGTCACTGCATAATGAGATCCTGACAACACTTTCGCCGCCCCAAAATCTACTAGAACAAACTTCCCATCTAATCGCCGTCGAATGATGTTCTCTGGCTTAATATCGCGATGAATAACATTTTTGCCATGCACAAAATCCAAAATTCCCAATAAATCAATCAGTAATTCTCGAAGCTGCTGCTCCGAAAATACCCCATTGTCGGCTAATTCTTGAGCCAGCGTCGCACCATTGACGAACTCTTGCACTAAATACTGTTGGTCATTGTCCGTGAAATAGGCCAGGAGTTCAGGGATTTGGTCATGATGTCCCAACTGCTCTAACTGTTCCGCTTCCTGGGCGAATAATTCCGCTGCTTTGTCGAGGTTATCCGTCCCTTGGGCTTGGGGTAACAACTGCTTGATGACACAAAAGGGTTTTGAGGGCTTATCTTCATCAACAGCGAGAAAGGTACGCCCAAACCCACCCTGGCCGAGAATTTGTTTTGCCCAATATCGTTCACGGAGAAGCAGTTTTTGGCCACACTTGGCGCAAAATTGATGATTTTCGGGATTAGACGGATGCAAACAACCGGGATTCAGACAATGACGCATGATGGATAAACGCGATCGCGATCTACTTGAATTGTATTCTGAATTGTGTGGCCCTGAGTCTGCTCTTGCCGCGTGGTATTGCTCTGCGATGACATGAATCGGTGGTTTTGTGGTGCGAATTCAATCGACCGTAGTGCAGCATCCTTGCGATATTAGACGGATGCAAACAACCGGGATTCAGACAATGACGCATGATGGATAAACGC
>CAZCWE010000568.1:0-2297 GCA_964502285.1 uncultured Spirulina sp.
GATTATTGAGGGCTGAGGGTCGTCGAAGCCCGGCCGCTTACCCTTCGACTCCGCTCAGGGTGCGCTGGTTGAATGTCCTAACAAACTTGTCTACTGCTATACAACCCACCCCTTGACCGGTGATTTCGCAAACTTCCCCCAAGAGTTGGCGGAATTCTCTGACTACTGTGGTAGAAAAACAATGGCAGAATCCGACGATTTCCCTTGTTACGATTGGGTCAGGTGCAGTCTAGCCAAGACGATCTCTCTATCGGGGCGATGCTTCGTGAGGGTTGTATCGGTCGTTTGATTTGAAACGCTTTTAAAATTCCGTCGTTGTTTAGCCTCTATCCCCATCATGGTTATGATCGTTTGCCCTGAGTGCCAATTTGAAAACCCCGAAGAGAATAAATTTTGTCAGCGGTGCGGCAGTTCATTAGTGACCCAAACCTGCCCGGTGTGTGATGCCGAGGTGGGTTGGACGGCAAAGGATTGTCCAGAATGTGGGGCAATGGTGGCCCAGGAATGGTTAGCGATCGCCTATCCGCTCCAGTCAGACCCCGAACAAACGCCCGTCAGTCCCCTCGATGCATCCGGGCGTTACCAACCCCTCACAGACTCCGAAGCCTCCACCGAGCAAATCCGCGTCTGGGACAGTCAACCCCTCCAAAAAACCTATCTCGAAACCCTCATCGAACAGCAAGACGGCAGTGAAACCGCTTCCGCCACAGGCCCCATCGCCGATGATCCCAACATTGAATTTTGGCGACAAGTGGGCGTGTGTGATCCGGCGATTCCCTATCTTGTCCTGCAAGAATCCCTCAGCCCGGCCATTCCAGTGTTGCAAGACACCTGGCAAGACGACAGCCAGGGGGTGATCGTCGTCGAACATCGGTCTGAGTGGGATCTGCTCATGGATGCCTGGGGCAGTGAGGCGATTCCCTTTTCCCAGTTGCTCTATTGGTTGGATGAAACCCTGCGGCTCTGGTCGGAGCTGGCAAAATTCCACTGCTGTCAGAGTATTCTGGCCGATGAAAACCTGCGCCTGGATGAAGATCAACTGCTCTGTTTTGCCCTCTTGCTCCCTGATCCGGCGGATCAGGCTGCGCCTCCCCTTAGCGAGTTGGGCCAACTTTGGAAACGGCTGTTTTCGGCATCGGGTCGCACCCTGTACGGGCCGATGATGACCCTGCTGGAGCGTCTCAGTGAGGGGGAGATTGAAACTGTTGAGCAGGCTCGCACGGAATTGCAAGCGATCGCCCGTCAGCAAGAAGCAGAAGAAGCCACCCCCACAGCCCCCCCCGCCCCCGACCCAGTCAGCGAAGACGATGATCCCGACAAGATGGTGTATCGCGGTATGGGGGATGATATGCCCACGGTGGTGTTGCCCATGCAACTGCTGAGTTTGAGCGATGCGGGCTTTACCGATATCGGTCAACAGCGGGATCATAACGAAGACCACTTTGGCATTGAAACGAGCACCGTGCGTCGGGAAAATGTCATGAGCAAGCATATTCAGTCCAACGGGCTGTATATCGTCTGTGATGGCATGGGCGGCCACGCAGCCGGGGAAGTGGCCAGCGCCATGGCCGTGGAAACCCTCCAGCAATATTTCCAAATCCACTGGACAGAGCGATCGCAACTTCCCGATGAGGACACGATTCGCGAAGGCATTTTAGTCACCAATGAAAAACTCTATTCCGTCAACATGAAAAATGCCCGCTCTGGTAGTGGGCGGATGGGGACGACGTTGGTGATGGTGTTGGTGTCGGATATTAATATTGCGATCGCCCATGTGGGGGATAGCCGCGTCTATCGCGTCACCCGCAAACATGGTGTCGAACAACTCACCGTGGATCATGAAGTGGGCCAACGGGAAATCCTGCGCGGCGTTGATCCCCAAGATGCCTACGCCCGCCCCGATGCCTACCAACTCACCCAAGCCCTCGGCCCCCGCGATAACGACTACGTTCACCCCGACGTGCAATTTATCGAACTCAACGAAGACACCCTCTTGTTCCTCTGTTCCGATGGCATCTCTGACAATGACCTGATCGAGCAACATTACGCCACCTACCTCACCCCCCTGATTGCCTCCAAAGCCAACCTCGACAGCGGCATTATTGACCTGGTGGACTTCGCCAACGAGTTCAACGGTCACGACAACATCACCGGCGTTGTGATTCGGATTAAGATGCGACCCAACGCGGATCAGTTTTAAACCCCTGGGGGAGTGCGATCGCACGGTTGCCGTGCCTCCCACTGACCAAAACCAATGGGTTTCAAGCCTCGCCCTTCTAGGGCGACTTTTTTGATAG
>CAZCWE010000569.1:0-2292 GCA_964502285.1 uncultured Spirulina sp.
CTTGAGGTGACGGGGGCGTTTTTCGGGGGCTGAGGCCGGGCGGGTCAGGGGTTCCAGCTTCGGCCGCCGCCGCCGGAGTGGGGTGACGGTGGGGGGTGGGGAAGACGGAGGAGGCAGATTCGCCCCCGGAGAATTGCGTTGAGCCTCTTTCGCTGCTGCTTCGCGGGCCATGCGTCGCCGTCGTCGTCGCCCTAACTCTTCCGATGCCATGCCAAACTCCCTTCCTAACCGCTCACCCTGTTGATTTCAACTGAGACCCTGTTTCTACACCTGCGGGGCATCGCCCAAGAGCGTCAAAATCTTATTCACAAACTCTTGATGATCCACCACGGGCTTGGAAATGTAGCCATCGGCGCCACTTTGCTGCAAAAAGCTTTCGCGATCGCCCTCCATGGCGTGGGCCGTCACAAGAATAATCGGTAACTTCGCCGTGTTGGGATCGGCTTTGAGAATTTGGGTAATTTTCAATCCGTCTACGGCTTTTCCTTGGTACACACTGTGGGACAAAGAGACATCCATCAGGATAATATCGACTTCGCCCGCTTGGGCAGTGCGCATCACTTCTTCGACATCCTCCGTGCCGCGCACGTCCAAACCGCCGCGTTTCGTGAGAATCTTGGAAAATACCCGCAGGTTAATCGGATCGTCTTCTACAATCAGAACGGTTGTCATAGGTGTCAATCGGGGGGAGCAAAGGCGCGAAAGGGTTGATAATCAAAGCGAAATCTGACAAGCACCCCTACTGTAATATTCCCACTCAGAGGGAAATCCGTCACCCTCCACTGTAAGCGATCGCAAGGAACCCAGAACGTATGGCAAAACAGCTCGACCTCCTCGAAGCCGGTAAGATCATCCCCATCGCCCTTCACAGCGAAATGGAGCGGTCTTATCTGGAATACGCCATGAGCGTGATTGTAGGTCGCGCCCTCCCCGACGTTCGCGACGGCCTCAAACCCGTTCACCGCCGCATCCTCTACGCCATGCACGAACTGGGCTTAACCCCCGATCGCCCCTACCGGAAATGCGCCCGCGTCGTTGGGGATGTGCTCGGTAAATATCACCCCCACGGCGATCAATCCGTCTACGATGCCCTCGTGCGGATGGTGCAAACCTTCTCCTCCCGTTACCCCCTCCTCGCCGGTCATGGCAACTTCGGCAGCGTTGATAACGACCCCCCCGCCGCCATGCGCTACACCGAAACGCGCCTGGCCCCCGTCGCCCACGATGCGATGCTCGCGGATATTAACGATGCCACCATCGACTACGCCAATAATTTCGACAACTCTCAACAGGAACCCTGCGTCTTGCCGGCCCAGTTGCCGCTGTTGTTGCTCAATGGTTGCTCTGGGATTGCCGTGGGCATGGCCACCAATGTGCCGCCCCATAATTTAGGCGAAGTGGTGGATGGCCTGATTGCGCTGATTGACCGGCCCGAGCTTGCCGATGCGAAATTGTGGGAGATTATCCCCGGCCCTGATTTCCCCACGGGGGGCGAAATTGTCGATCGCAACGGCATTGAAGATGCCTATCGCACCGGGCGCGGCAGCATTCCGATGCGGGGCGTGGCCCATTTGGAAACGATCCAAGTGGGGACGAAACGCCGCCGCACCAAGCAAGTGCTGGTGATCACCGAGTTGCCCTATCAGGTGAATAAGGCGGCGTGGATTGAGAAAATTGCCGACTTGGTGAATCAGGATCATCTCGACGGCATTTCTGATATTCGGGATGAGAGCGATCGCGACGGGATGCGGGTGGTGATTGAACTCAAACGGGACAGCAACCCCCAAGAATTGCTGCGGCAACTCTACAAAAAAACGCCCTTGCAGAGCAATTTTGGCGCAATTTTCCTCACCCTTGTCAATAACAAACCCTGCCAGCTCAGTCTGCGCGAAGTCCTCACCGAGTTTCTCAACTTCCGCGAAGAAACCCTCACCCGCCGCTATCGCAACGAACTCGACACCGCCCAAACCCGCCTCCATCTCGTTGGCGGCTTGTTAACGGCCCTCAACCACCTCGATGAATTGGTGGAAATTCTCCGCCATGCCCCCGATGGCACCACCGCCAAAGGCACGTTACAAACGGCCTTCGAGTTGTCGGAACGGCAGGCGGATTCGATCCTGGCGATGCCGATGCGTCGCCTTACGGGCCTCGAACGGCAAAAACTCGAACAAGAAGCCGAAAGCTTGGGGGAACAGATCCAACGCTTGGAACGATTATTGGGCGATCGCCACGAACTTTTGAAATCCCTCAAAAAAGATCTCCGCGCCCTCAAACGCAAATTTGGCGATCCCC
>CAZCWE010000570.1:0-2278 GCA_964502285.1 uncultured Spirulina sp.
ACCCGTCTCCTAGCGGGAGTACGGACGACATTGAGGATGCAAACACCGATTTTTCACTATGCACCCCCATCCCGATGCCCGCATTATCTCGGCTCGCTGTGCTGTGTTGACCGTCAGCGATACCCGCACGATCGCTACCGATCGCAGCGGTCAATTGTTGCATCATCTCCTGGAGCAGGCTCACCACACCGTGGCCGCCTACGAGATTTGTCCCGATGACCCCGATCGGATTCGCGACCACCTGCAACAGTGGGGACAGCATCCGGCCATTGATGTGGTGATCTCGTCGGGGGGGACAGGGATCGCGCCCCGTGATACCACCTATGAGGCGATCGCAACCCTGCTACATCCGACGCTACCGGGGTTTGGGGAACTGTTTCGGATGTTGAGTTTTGACGAGATTGGGGCGCGGGCCATGGCCTCGCGGGCGATCGCGGGCGTGCATCAAAATACCTGGGTGTTTGCCCTCCCCGGTTCGAGCAATGGTGTTCGGCTAGCGATGGAGCGATTAATCTTGCCGGAGCTGACCCACCTCCTCACCCAGTTGCGCCCGGATTTCCCTGCCGCGCCAACAGTACCGCCCCCGTAGCGGCATCGGCTTGGGGCGGGACGAGGTGCGATCGCATTGCCTCGCTTAAATAGGGTTCAATATGGGGCGCAAGGCCACCGAGGAGGCTACAGGGGAGGGGCTGCTGTTGTTTGGCCACCAAGGCCCGCCAAATTTTTTCGATCTCCTGCCCTGCTGCGGTCATTAGCGCGATCGCACTGTCATCCCCCGCGTCCGCCGCTGCGATCACCACCGGAGCCAATTCTGCAAATTGCTGCGACCCCGCCGCATTGGCCCAGAGAATGAGGCGATCGCCGTCCTGGTCAAACCGGGCCATCACGCCCCGAATCAGCGGGGTTACTGCCCGGCGACCGTCCCACCATTGCAACGTGTGCTGCATTGCCGCCAGCCCCAGCCAAGCGCCGCTGCCCTCATCCCCTTGGGGAAACCCCCAGCCGCTCACCCGCGTCACCCGTTCGCCTTCAATCTGATAGGCCACCACCCCCGTCCCGATGGCAATCACCGCGCCATCCTCGCCCCGATGGGCCCCTAGGCAGGAAATATAACCATCGGAATGGAGGTGCAGCCGGGTGAAGCGGTGACCGAGGGCGAGGAAGCGATCGCAAGCTGCCGGGACTTGGGTTCCCGCCAAACCAGCCCCGCCGTACCAGTGATAGTCTGGGGCTTCTGAGGGAATCTCGAACGCGGCGAGGGCTTGGGCGATCGCCGCTCGAATCGACTGCCACGCCCCCACCGGATCGAGGCGAATATTAGCCGGGCCGGCTTTCCCGATGCCCAACAGTTGACCCTGAGCCGTTTCAACGCGGGCGATGGTTTTCGTAGCGCCGCCATCAATGCCCACAAATAGATCACGACCCACCACCCGATCAGTCATGTTTCTTAATAATGTTTAATGAAAAGAGGAGTAACGACAAACGGCGCTACTCCTACCCCAAATGAACGGAAACCTGCAATGAGGCTGCCTAGTACGCCAACCCCATACTGCGGGTGGTTTCGGCTCCTAGATAGACTCGAACGCTGAGGAAGTCCGTAGGGCAAGCCGTTTCACAACGTTTGCAACCCACGCAGTCCTCGGTACGCGGCGATGATGCGATTTGGCTAGCTTTGCAGCCATCCCAAGGCACCATTTCGAGCACGTCTAGGGGACAAGCCCGTACACATTGAGTACAGCCAATGCAGGTGTCGTAAATTTTTACGCTATGAGACATTGAGTGTTCGACTCCTTAGCGAGCGTGTTTTATCGGTTAATTAGAGTTCTGTTGACTCAAGGCATAGTTTACCCTAGCGCCCTCGTCCCACTCGAAAAAGGGTAACGAAGCTTCAAATTCTGTAACACTTTTACCGCAATCTCTCAGATCTGCGATCGCACCTGAGCCCCATTGATCCCAGAGCCTCAAGCTTCAAAATCAAGAACTGGGGCCCCATAGTGTCCTCGATACGACAGAAGACATCCCAGTTATGCAATCCCTCTCACCCAACCCTCTCCCGCAGGAGAGGGCTTTTATAGCAGTAGTCACAAAGTTTAGGACACCTAAGGCTCCCTTTTTCTCAAAAGATACTGTCGAGGGCTGAGGGTCGTCGTTCGCGCAGCGTCTCCGCAGGAGATAGCCCGGCCGCTTACCCTATCCCTCCGGGAGGCTTCGCCAACGACGACCCTCAGGGTGCGCTGATTAAATGTCCTAACAAACTTGTCCACTGCTATAGCTCCCT
>CAZCWE010000571.1:0-2269 GCA_964502285.1 uncultured Spirulina sp.
AGACCCCGCCTTCGATCGCCGCATTTTAACCGGCATCCCCGATCGCGAACCGATCAACGGTGGGTTTATCATCTTTCGGCGCGTCCCCGACTGGGGCGAAGCGATGGCGCGATTTCTCGCCCTTGATGGCCCGCCCAATTATTTCACCGAACAAACCATGATGCACCTCACCCTCCACCGCGACGGAGCCCAACCCTTGAGCCGCGATCGCTGCATCATGGATCGCGACGACGAATTCCACTGGCGCGATCGCTACGCCTGCGATCGCACCATCTTCCGCCACTACGTCACCCCCGTCCGTCATAAGTTTTGGGGCAATTGGCGTTATTTGGATTAAGCTGATACGCAGCTAAATCACACACAATAATCCAAAAACAATATCTAGCAATCCTAATCGCTAGGCGTTGAGACATCTCTATGTTCCAGAATCAAATAGGATTGCTATAGAACTAGCGTTCAATTTGATAGAGGCAAAGTGTTTGCATAACTGGTTTACTCAACACTGTTACTGTGCCCAAAAATCAAAATAAAAACTGTATCTGGAACGATAAAAATGGTAGATCGAATTGGATATAGTACTAGTCGAAGCGGTTAGGATATCTAAAATATTGATTTTTGAATAACCGAGGGTTAAGCTTGCCTGCACTGAGCTGGCTGAAGTGTCGAAACCCGGCCGCTTACCCTATCCCTCCGGGAGGCTTCGCCAACGACAAGCTCAGGGTGCGCTGCTTGAATGTCCTAACAAACTTGTCCACTGCTATATATCTCCAGTTATGCAATCCCTCACCCTTCTCCCTTTTTGGGAGAAGGGGATGCCCTGAGCTTGTCGAAGGGGGTTGGGGAATGAGGACTACACAATCTGAATGTGCCACCGTGGGATGCTCCCATCGAATTTAGCAACCAATAGCCAGAAGTGTTATCAGCAATACAGGTAAGATTACATAGGTTTCATGAGTCCATCAGGGTAGAAACACTGAGAATTCATCTTATCTTTACAGTAGAACCTATTTTTATGATATTTTGCAAAAATTCAAGTTGCATGACTAGCAAACTGGAATAAACATCAACTACGATAGGAGCATTACAAAAAGCATTTACTACTATTAATATATTGGAGTCAGAAAAATGACACTATTTGCAAAATTGGGATTAATGGCTTTAGTGAGTGGTGCTGCGATCGCCACTACAATTGCGCCAAGTTACGCTCAAAGCTTTGCGACTGGGACAGAAGCTTACAATCCAGGGACAGGAAACATTGCTAACTATCGCCAAGATGTGACCAACGCATGGGGTGCGCCTCAAGCGGATAAAACCAAAGACTTTTTGAGTTTGGGGATGGGCGGTAGCGCAATTTTTAGCTTCGCTTCAGCAGAAAATACGGAAGGCTACTTTAGCGGTAGCGTCACGGTTTGGGAAACCACCTGGGGAAACCAAAGCCAACAGAGTCAATATGATGAGCGGATCGAACTGTTTGTGGGCAATGATCTCAATGATGTGGAAAATTGGCTCAGTATTGGCGAGATTTGGAACATCCGAGACAAAGCTTTTGACACCAATCAACAAGATGGTTTAGCCGGAGCTGGGGCAACCCTAAGCATTGGCAATGATAATCTCTACAAGTTTGTGCAAGTGGTGGACTTGAGCCAAAAGCAAGCAGATGGTTTTGATGTGAATGCGATCGCCGTTAATCCTGCCGCAGCACCGTCTCAAGAAGTGCCAGAACCTGCAACCATTATTGGTAGTTTATTTGCTCTGGGCGGTGGAGTCATCGCTAAGAAACGCCGCAACCGTTGAACCAAATTATCAAACACAACATCAAAAAAGTCCCTCGATTCATACCAGAGTCCGAGGGCTTTTTAATTCAGGGCCTTCTCCACGAAAGGAATGAGGCATCATGCTGAATATGCGCGTGGCTTAGCACTAAGCGTGGCGGTTGGCTTCGTCTTGGAGCCAAGCTTCCGTGGGTTGGCCATCTTTGCGGCGCAGTTCGATTTCCACGGCGATTACTTGATCGGAGCCGGGCGGGGCGGGGTGTTGATGAAAAATCACATCGTAGTCGGCGGGGTCTTCTTTGCGTTCTCGGAGCCAGTCGTGGACTTTGGTTTCGACGAAGAAGGTTTGATTTTGCTCAAACATCCGCGTGATCTGCATTTGGAGAGTGTAGGGGTTGATTCGGGACATGGTGCGCCGCGTGAAGGTTCAGCCTTTATTGTAGGCATTCGGCGGGGATCAATTGCCAAATGGAGAGGGGGTCTTGTTTGCCTTTGAC
>CAZCWE010000572.1:0-2260 GCA_964502285.1 uncultured Spirulina sp.
CTAGTAGTCCACCTCTCTGATTCTGATAGGCTTGTCGTTGTCGGGCTTTAGCCCTCTCCGTTGCGATACGGAAACACGCTAAAGCACAACAACTGTCAAAATTATCGTGGCTGACTACTCGTTGACCCATCATTAACGAGAGTTTTGGGGACGAATGATCAAAAACAGAAGCGCGATCGCCCCCAATCCCACCCCCAACCAATCCCCCCAACGACCGTAGAGCGTCTGTGCTGACCGTCGATACACCGTGGCGCGGTGCAGGGCGTAGGTATTGATCTCGGAAATCCATTCAGTTTGGCCGTGGGGTGTGACGATCGCAGAATAGCCGGTATTCGTCGCCCGCACCGCCCAGCGCGACAGTTCCACCGCCCGCATCACATCCATGGCGTGGTGTTGGGCGGGCATCACCTCGCTGTAATGGGCGTTATTCGAGGCCGTGAGGATGAATTCCCCCCCGGCAGCGGCTTGGCGTTGAAAATGACGCGCAAACGCCGATTCGTAGCAAATCCCCACGATCGCCCGCCCCCAGGGGGTTTTAAACACTTGATCGGGGGAACCGGCGGCCAGGTGGGCATCGAGGGGGGATAGGCGTTGGAGGACGCGGCCGAGGAGGGCTTGGGCGGGGATATATTCACCGAGGGGCACGAGCTTCACTTTGTCGTAGCGGCTGTAGAGTTGGCCCGTGCCGGTGAGGGTGAAGAGGCTGTTGGTGTCGCTGCGTCCTTTGCTGCCAAAGGCTCCGAGCCAAACGGGGATGCCTTCGCGGACGACGGCTTGGTAGAAGGGGTGATGATTTTGCACCAGGTCATCCCAGGCGAAGGGAAGGGCGGTTTCAGGGGTGAGAATCACATCAACGCCTTGGCGGGCGAGGGTGGTGTAGCCTTGGGTGTAGCCGGCGATCGCTTTGCGCCACCCTTCCGGATAGAGCTTAATTTCGTTGGGAACGTTGCCTTGAATAATCCCCACCTCGAAGCCTTGGGCGGGTTGATCGTTCAGGGGGCGAGAGGCGAGAACGAAACCGCCGAGATGGGCGCAGAGGAGCAGCGCGATCGCGCCACTGGCATAGCGTCGCCACTGTCGCCGTTTAAGGTATGCCAAAGCAAAGCCACCATTGACCGCCATCAGCAGCGCGGTGATCGTGGTGGGGCCGGAAATTTGCCCCCAATGCAGCAGCCAGAGATTCCCCGGACTTTGGCTATAGGCGATCGACGACCACCACAGCGGCCCCAGTTGCCACAGGCCTTCCAGGCCGCACCAGAGGGCCACCCCAAAGAGAAGATGACGCAGGGGTTGAGCCGGGGGAACGCGACCGAGGAGCAGGGCCCAAACGACAACCAACGCCACCCCCCAAGCGGTGATCAAGACCCAACAGAGCAGCGCGATCGCTAAACTCGCCAACCACGGCACACCCATCCAGGTCATCGGATGCACCCCCGTAATCCAAAACAACGCCACCCCATGGAAGCCAATCCCCCAGGCGATCGCCCGTAACAGTCGCTGCCCACGGGACGGAGCTTGCACCACCGTCACCCAAAGAACCGCGATCGCCCCCCAGGCCAAGGGCGGCGCACTGACCGGCGCAGGGGTGCAGCCCATTAACAGCCCTCCCCCCAAGGATAGGGCGGGGATTTTCAGCGATCGTAACCACATTCGCACCGGAACCGACATCACAGTGTTTCCATCAACGCAACGCTTTCCTACGATGCCACAGTCTGCCCGCTTCTAGTGCTGCCTCGTGGGGTGACTGTAGGGTGCTGTTAGCGAAGCGTAATGCACCAGATTGATTACTGCTTGGTATCAGTAGGGAAAGAGGGGTAAAAACAAGGTGACGAAATAGTAAACCAAAGGAGCGGTGAAAATGTAGCTATCGGTGCGATCGAGAATGCCCCCATGGCCGGGAATGAGTTGGCCGGAATCTTTCAGGCCGGCATCGCGTTTCATTAACGATTCGGTGAGATCACCCGCCAAACTGACAAACCCGATCAGCAGCCCCAGAATTGTCCCCGTAATCATCCAACTGTGCCAATGCAACACATAGGCCCCTGCGAGGCCGACGGCGGTGCTGCCCAAAATCCCGAACACGGCCCCTTCGACGGTTTTTTTGGGACTGATCAGGGTGAGGCGGGTGCGTCCGAAAAATTTGCCGATTAGATAGGCTCCAATGTCGGCCGCCCAGATGCAGAAAAAGGCGAGGATGGTGACACTGAGGGCGGGGGAAAAGCGATCGGGGTGGGTGAGGTCGTCCCACCAGGTGGCGGCG
>CAZCWE010000573.1:0-2245 GCA_964502285.1 uncultured Spirulina sp.
CCCCTTCAGCGCAGTCATGGGCCGATCGCACCCAGCCGCGCCGAATCCCGTCTCGACAGGCGGCCTGCACAGCCCGCTCTCGCTCAAAGTCTACGACGGGGGGCTGGCCTGCGATCGTGTGATGGATGGTGGCGAGGTATTCGGAACCGCCGAGGGTGCGCGGGGCTTGGGACCCCAAGAGATAGATGCGATCGCCTTCGTGTTTCCAACCTTGGCCACACACTTGCGTCACATCATCAACGCGCCCCACCATGCCGATCACCGGCGTGGGATAGATAGCGGCGGGCTTGCCATCGCTGTCGAAGGTTTCGTTATAGAGGGAGACATTACCACCCGTGACGGGGGTATTGAGTTCGCGGCAGGCATCGGCAATCCCTCGGCAGGCGTGGGCCAGTTGCCAGTAGCCCGTCGGTTTTTCGGGGCTGCCGAAGTTGAGATTATTGGTAATGGCTAACGGTTCCGCCCCCACACAGCTTAAATTGCGGGCCGCTTCGGCCACGGCGGCGCGGGCCCCTTCGTAGGGGTTGAGGTAGACATAGCGGGGATTGCAGTCGGTGGTGGCCGCAACGCCGCGTTGGGTGGGTTGGCTGTCCAGTTGCGATCGCAGCCGCACCACCGCCGCATCCGCGCCCCCCGGCAGAATCACGGTATTGTTTTGCACTTGGTGATCATATTGCTGATAGACCCAATGCTTCGAGGCTAAAGACGGCACTTCCAACAGCCGCATCAACACCTCATTCCAGCCCATCATCTCCCCGTTAA
Organism: uncultured Spirulina sp.; assembly: GCA_964502285.1. Taxonomy (GTDB): domain Bacteria; phylum Cyanobacteriota; class Cyanobacteriia; order Cyanobacteriales; family Spirulinaceae; genus Spirulina. The sequence goes on from CAZCWE010000573.1 coordinate 763, forward strand.
TCTCAATCCCTTCATGGGAACAGTCCGGCAGTTGATCCACCGTCCATTGGGCAGCAGCTTGGGCATAGGCGGGCGGTTCGCTGATCAATTCGTGGTGATAGATCGGGGTATTATCCGCGAGGGCGGAGGCGGGAATTTCCGCCGCGATGCTGCCCTGATGGAAGATTCGCACAATCGGCTCTTCGATCACCTGGCCCGCTACCACCGCATGGAGGCCCCACCGCTCAAAAATATCAATCAATTCCTGTTCGCGCCCCTTTTCCGCCACAAACAGCATCCGCTCTTGGGATTCCGAGAGGAGGTATTCATAGGGAACCATGCCAGTTTCACGGGCGGGGATGCGATCGAGATCCAATTCCACCCCGACGCCACCATTGGCCGCCATTTCCGAGGTGGAACAGGTAATCCCCGCTGCGCCCATGTCCTGAGCTGCCACCACCGCCCCCGTTTTAAACGCCTCTAAACAGGCCTCAATTAGGGACTTTTCTAAGAACGGATCACCCACCTGCACAGCGGGGCGATCGTCCATGGAGGCATCACTCAACTCCGCACTGGCAAAACTCGCGCCGCCCATGCCATCGCGTCCCGTCGTTGACCCCACATACAGCACCGGATTCCCCACCCCAGCGGCTCCCGACTTGACGATCGCATCGGTCTCCATCAACCCCAACGCCATCGCATTCACCAAGGGATTCCCGCTATAGGCCGGGTCAAAATAGATCTCACCGCCCACCGTCGGCACGCCCACACAGTTGCCATAATGGGAAATCCCTTCCACGACTCCGCTAAAAATGCGGCGCGTGCGGGGACTTTCAAGAGACCCAAACCGCAGGGAATTAAGGATGGCGATCGGTCGCGCTCCCATGGTGAAAATATCCCGCAAAATCCCCCCGACTCCCGTGGCTGCGCCTTGGAACGGCTCGATCGCACTGGGGTGATTATGGGATTCAATCTTAAACGCCAAGCGCAACCCATCACCCAAATCCACCACCCCGGCATTTTCCCCCGGCCCCACCAACACCTGCGGCCCTGTCGTCGGAAATTGGGACAGCAGCGGGCGCGAATTTTTATAACAACAATGTTCACTCCACATCACCCCAAACATTCCCAGTTCGGCCTTGTTGGGATGGCGACCGAGACGCTGGACAATCTCTTCGTATTCGGAGGGTTTGAGACCTTCGGCGGCAATTTCAGCAGGGGTGAACATAGGACGGCAAAGCGGCATAACGGATCACTGTTAACCGTAGCGGATTATGCACCGTTCGTTCTGATTTGATCGATTGATTTTTGGATCGGGGCGATCGCTTAACCCGCCCCCAGGCCGCTGCTGTGGATCACGATTTGGCGGCGATGGCTGCGTTGCCGATGTTCCCACAGGTACAGCCCTTGCCAGGTTCCCAACACGAGGCGGCCATTGCTGATCGGGATTTGTTCGGAGGTTTTGGTGATGGCCGAACGAATATGGGCGGGCATATCGTCGGGG
>CAZCWE010000574.1:0-2244 GCA_964502285.1 uncultured Spirulina sp.
TCGCCGAAGCCAACCACCGCGCCAATATGCTCCTTGCTGATATCATCCTCGACACCTACCCCTACAACGGCGCAACGACAACCATGGAAACCCTCTGGATGGGGATTCCCCTCATCACCCGTGTCGGGCAACAGTTCGCCGCCCGTAACAGCTACACGATGATGCTCAACGCTGGCATCACCGAAGGCATCGCCCACAATGCCGCCGAATATGTGGACTGGGGGGTGAGATTGGGCACAGATACCAAGTTGCGCCAACAGGTGATGCTGAAATTACGGGAGGCGCGGCGATCGGCTCCGTTGTGGAATGGTCGCCAATTTGCCCGCAATATGGAAGCCGCCTATGATCAAATGTGGGTCGACTACGTTGCTGCGAATCTGCCAGAGTCCGATCGATAAAGTGGTTGATCGGTGGCATCTTTTTGCGATCGCATCCGTCATCATGAATATCAGTCAGCCCCAGCGGTTTTCGTGCCTGGCTGATGGCTATTTTTATTTAATTGGTTGAGGTTTTTTGTTATGGCGTTCTTCTCCCTGCGGACTGTGGTGCAATCGGCGAGTCTCGCCACTGTCGCAACCCTTGCAACCTTCTTGCCGACCCCCGCTGCCCATGCGGCTGAAGATCTCGTCCTCACCTACGGCTTTTTGCGCCATTCGATCCCCGTCGCGGATATTTCCCGATTCGCCGAAACCGGTAAACAAACTCCCTCCTTGGGGTTGATTATTAGCTTGAGCCAACAGGACCCCGCCCTACTCCGGAATGCCCTCAATCGCAATGTGCCGGTGAATTATCTCGTGCTCCAAGGGGCGTTGAACAGTTCCCACGGTGACAATATTTTGGCCGAAGCGGGTCAGGTGGTTCATCCCAATAACCGCGAGGAAAGTGTGCCAGCGTTGCGGGCCGCGATCGCCACCTCGGCCCAAGACAATCGCGTCTCTCTCTTAGAATTCTTTGAAAACTATCCCACCGACACCATGTATGTGGATGGCGAAAAACTGATGGAAGCCGTGCAACGGGCGCAGCCGATGATTGAAGCGGCCGGCGATGGCATTGAAACGGTCGAGGATGTCCTCGGAGCGTTGGGATTCTAACCATTGGTTTTCCCGCTGATGCGATCGGGTGCGACCACGGCGATCGCTGTGGAGCATTACAATCCCCTTAACGATTCGTTGAAAGCCGCCCAGGATTGCCGTACCGTGGATCTGCAGTCTCCACTGTTGTCCCATTGTTAGCCTCGCCTCAAATCCCCATGAATTATTCATCACAACCCGCTGTAGTCCATGCCCATGTTTGGATTTCTGGCAAAGTGCAGGGAGTGGGTTATCGTTTTGCCACCGTGGCGCGGGCCCAGCAAGCCGGTATCCGGGGGTGGGTGCGCAATCTGGCTGATCGCCGGGTTGAGGCCATTTTTGAAGGGCCGAAGGGGGCAGTGGAAAAGATGGTGGATTGGTGCCATTCGGGATCGGAGGCGGCGATCGTGCAGCGGGTTGAGGTGGAATATCAGTCGGTGCGCGGATTTAAGACGTTTGAGGTGCGCTATTGAGGGCGGGATTTGCCCAGACTTGAGATCCGCTGTGAGGAATTGACAGCAATTGTGTCAAAATGTGAAGCGTGTGGATCACTTCTTCGACTCAACAAGCGTTAACTCCCACTGCCCTCGCCCTTGGCAATTTCGACGGCGTTCACCAAGGGCATCAGACGGTGATGGCTCCCATCGCTCGCCCCCAGTTGGGAGACAGTCCCCTCGTCTCCACGGTGGTGACATTTGACCCCCACCCCCGCGAGTTTTTTTCCGGCGATCGCCGCCCCCTCCTCACCCCCTTAGACGAAAAAGTCCAACAGCTCGAAGCGTTTGGAATTGAGCAATTAGTCCTGTTGCCCTTTACGACGGCATTGGCGCAGATGTCGCCCCAAAGGTTTGTTGAAAAAATTTTAATCGCCCAACTCCAGGCCCAACGGGTCAGCGTTGGGGCGGATTTTTGTTTTGGGCGCGATCGCAGCGGTACGGCTACGGCTTTGCAAGCGATCGCCGCCCCTTATGGCTGTGAGGTGCGGATCACCCCCCTCCATTGCCACGAAACGGAGCGGGTGAGTAGTTCCGGGATTCGCCAGGCCTTGGCCGCTGGCGAGGTGGCGATCGCTGCGGCTGCCCTCGGTCGCCCTTACAGCCTGCACGGGGTTGTCGTCCAAGGCCAACAACTGGGCCGCACCCTGGGCTTTCCCACCGCCAACCTGGCCATCCCC
>CAZCWE010000575.1:0-2243 GCA_964502285.1 uncultured Spirulina sp.
GGTGATTGTAATTCGGCTCGGAGCCGCTTTGATCTCTTGATAGGTGCGATCGCGATCGCGTTCCTCAAGGGCATCAATTGCATTCACCAAAATATTCATAAACACCTGATTCAACTGTCCTGAATAACATTCGATCAAGGGCAGATCGCCGTAGTGTTTTTCGATGACAATTTCAGGATGGGCGTGCGTTGCCTTGAGGCGATTTTGCAAAATCATCAAGGTGCTATCAATCCCCTCATGGAGATCGACATCTTTATACTCTGCCTCATCCAATCGTGAGAAACTCCGCAAAGAATTGACGATTTCGCGAATCCGCTGCGAGCCTACTTTCATCGAATCAATCATATTCGGTAAATCTTCGAGGAGGAAGTCTACTTCTTTTGCGTCGATTAATTCGGCTAAATTGGGCGCAGGATCGGGATAGTGCTCTTGATAGGCGGTGACAATCTCAGCCAGGTCTTGGGCGTATTCATCAATATGAATTAGGTTGCCGTAGATAAAGTTCACCGGATTATTGATTTCATGGGCAATCCCAGCCACTAATTGACCCAAACTGGACATTTTTTCGGTTTGGACGAGTTGGCTTTGGGTTGCTTTGAGGGTTTTAATCGTGTTGCGGAGGGTTTCCGTTTTTTGGTGGAGTAGAGCTTCGTCTTTTTTGCGATCGCTAATATCCCGACAGACCACTAAGCCCCCTTGGATCTTGCCGGCATCGTCCAACAATGGCCGCCCATTCACACTTGTCCAGAGGCCGTCCGGAGCGGTGGCATGGCGCACAAAAATTTCAAACCCATCCACCGCTTCTCCCCTCAAACTGCGAACGAGGGGGATTTCGTCGGCGGCCAAAGGCGTGACTTGATCACCATGAAACAGCCCATATTGTTCCGACCAAGCCTCGTGACTGGTCTCCGTGGGGCCATCGCCAAACATCGCGGCGGCGGCTGGATTGAAGACCAAAAATTTGCCCTCCGCATCGCTCACCACCACCCCTTCGCTCATGTTGTTGAGGATCGATTGCAAAATCTTGGTTTGCTGTTGCAGTTGGTCTTCGGTGGTTTTGCGATCGCTAATATCGGTAATCGTGCCGACATAGCCATCCTGATTCGGCATCGGAACCGCTTGGCTAATCACCCAGGACACCGACCCATCCGGACGCTGAAACCGGCATTCAGTGCGAAACGGGCTCTGATTTTGGGCAGCTTCGTGCCACAGTTGGAAAATGCGATCGCGATCCTCTGGGTGCAGCGCCTGCGCCCAGCCCATGCCCAATGCTTCCTCGGCACTGAGGCCTGCGATCGTTTGCCAGCGGTCATTGGTGTAGACACAATGACCCTCCGCATCGGTCATAAACACGCAAATCGGTGAGGCTTCCAAAATCCCCACCAACCGCTGACGCGCCAAATCCCCCTGCTTTTGTTCCGTAATATCCAACGCATTCCCCACCAAGCGATAGATCTGCCCTTGGGGATTAAACAACGGCGTTAAGGTGGTTTGCGACCAGCTTTCTTGCCCTTGAAACGGCACACATTCTTCATAGGCGATCGCCGTCCCACAGTCCAAACAGCGTTGATAATGCGCCCGAATCCCTGCCCCCATCTCCGGGCCAAACGCCCCTTCTGGTGTCTTCCCGCAGATGTCCAACGCACTGAGTCCCGTCCACTGCTCAATCACAGGATTCACTGCCGCCATCACAAAATCCTGTTCTGGTGTCACCTCTACAGCGAACAGCCCCAATGGTGAAGCATCAAACACACTCTGCCAAAACGGCGGCGTGATCCAATGGGTCGTGATGTCATGCAGCGTCTGCCGAGATTGCAGCAGTTGCGCTTCAGTCTGTTGGCGACGTTGAACTTCACGGTGTAACTGTTGTCGTAAGTTTTGCAATTCATCTGACGGGGACATCCGCTCATCGTGAGAAAAATAGGCAACCATAACAATTGACCAATGAAGAGAAGTAACTAAAACAAGGAAAAACAGTCTTGATGCACGCAGGGGTAACAGGTTGAAACGGGAATCAAAGCTGGCTGTGACGAAAAAAATACGATTATTGCTGCGCCTACTCTACGCAATCAATGTGAAAAAGTTGTGAAGTAATATCAACTCGCAGGGTTGGAGAGTCTAGCCGGGGCGATGTCTGTCTAGACCTACCGCTTATATAGCAGTGGACAAGTTCGTTAGGACATTCAACCAGCGCACCCTGAGGGTCGTCGTTGGCGAAGCCTCCCGAAGGGATAGGGTAAGCG
>CAZCWE010000576.1:0-1226 GCA_964502285.1 uncultured Spirulina sp.
CCTATGTGGACATGAACTTGGCTCCCTGGAGTGCTTACCAACCGGCTCTGGCGGGCGTGCTCACCCAAGCCTATCAAGGGCTGATCGTGGCCTATTACAACGGCGATCGCGCCCGTGATGCCCTCGATCTTTGCAAACGCCTCAGCCAAGATCCCGACACCTATCCCTGGGCCGCCAAAACCCTGGCCGACTTGACCCGCCGCATCCGCAAAGCCAACGCCGCCGCCTTCACCCCGCCCCAACAGCAACGATCTCAGAATCCCACCGCCGCCCCACCTGATCCGTCCCCGGAGAAACGCTCCCTTCCCGTCGCCTACGAAACCGCCCCCGAAGCCACCCCCGCCGTTTTTGTGTCGGGGCGCGAGTGGCGCAACGCCGAACGAGCCAGCCAGTGGAAACGCTTAAAACAGCCGCGCCGCTGGAAATTTTGGCTGCGGTTGGGGGGCAGTGCGATCGCCTTCTATTTCTTACTGCGATTTTCAATCATCGTCACCCTCGGTTTAATCCGCACCCTGATCCTCACTGTCCGCCTGCCGGGAATCACCCCGCCCCTGTGGCTCACCGCTGACCCCCAGATTGTGGTTCTATCGGTGTTGCTGCTCTGCTTTATTCTCTCGCCTTGGGCGTTGGATCTGCTCCTGAACCGGCTTGCGAACCAACAAAACTACGCCCTCTACCAACTGGCCGCCACCTTCCCCGAAAGCGCGAAAGTGCTGCAACGCCTCACCCGCCACGCCAAGATCCCGATGCCAACGCTGAAGCTCTTGCCGATCAGCGCACCGATCACGCTGACCTATGGCAATTTGCCGCGCACCTCCCGGCTGGTGATCAGCGAAGGGCTCTTGGCCGCCGTGGAAGATGAAGAATTAGCCGCTCTGTTAACGGCCCAAATCGCCCCGATCGCCAACCGCGACGGCAGCATAATGTCGGCGTTGATGACTCTGCTGCAAGTGCCGTTTTTGCTGTATCTCGGCAGTGCCACGGCAGGCGAACGGGGCCGGGATTGGCTACACCATCAAACGAAAATTCCCGATCGCATCCGCACTATTGCCGCTGCGATCGTCGCCGGAATCGGGGGGATCTGCGCGGCCCTGGCCTATGGCTATTACTGGTTGTGGCGCGTGCCGTTGCTATATTTTTCGCGGCAACGGCAGTATTACGGCGATCGCTTCGCGGCCGAATTCACCGGCAACCCCAACGCCCTCAGTCGCGGCCTGTTGAAAGTG
>CAZCWE010000576.1:1236-2243 GCA_964502285.1 uncultured Spirulina sp.
CCTGATCTACGCCACCGCCCGCCACATTGAACAGCGCAGCTCCACTCTTTGGCTCCTGGAAAGTTTCGACCTCCTGATGCCCATCGGTCATCGCCAAGCCCTCAGTCTCGGCAGCCTCCCGGATAAAACCCCCTTCGCCGAAGTGCTGCCCTGGGAATGCACCAACCCCTATCGCCACTGGCTCGCCCTGATGAACGCCCATCCGCTCATGGGCGATCGCCTCTACCTCCTCAACCGCTACGCCAACCACTGGCAACTCCCCCCCGAAATTGACCTTCCCACCCTGATCCCCCCACCCACAACCCCCCTCCAAATCCTCGAACAACTGGCCAACAGCTACAAAGCCCTGCCCATTCTGCAAAGTGCGGTGATTTCCGGTCTCTTTTTTGGGGTGGTGCTGCGGGTCGTTTTTTGGTTTATCGGAGCCGCCGCCGATGTCCTCAGTTATTGGGTTCCCCTGTGGCGGTTGATTTGGCTGGCCAACGCGCAACCTTTCCTAGATGGGTGCATTCTGATCGCCTTTAGCCTCAGTCTGATTGTGTGGATTAACGGGTATTTTCCTGATATTCGCGTCACGCCCGCCCGCGCCAATCCCCGCATCGAAGACCTAATGCGCGACCCCAAGGCCGTCCCCCCAAAAAGCACGGGGGTGAAACTCAGCGGCGAACTCCTCGGCCGACGAGGCTTATACAATTGGCTGGCTCAAGATTTAATCCTCAAAACGGCATCCGGTTCGGTCAAGCTGCACTTTTTCTCGAAGGCTGGCCCGCTGGGGAATCTTTTCCCGAAGCCGCCCCGCCCGGAACAGTTCATCGGGCAAACGGTGACGGTGTTGGGCTGGGTGCGGCGGGGCAGCACCCTGTGGATTGATGTGGATGTGATTCGACCCCGCCAAGGGGCAGGAACCCGCAGCGGTTATCCAGTTTGGATCACGGCGTTGGCGGTGCTGTCGGCGTTGTGGGGATCGTGGTTGATCTGGCAGGCTTGATGCGATCGCTGAGGGTTGA
>CAZCWE010000577.1:0-2234 GCA_964502285.1 uncultured Spirulina sp.
TTTCACGGACACTTTTGCGGTGGGGTGAATTTGGTGGAGATCGAAAATCAACTGGGCCAGGTCTTCAATGGAGTAGATGTCGTGGTGGGGCGGCGGCGAAATCAGCGGCACGCCGGGCTTGGAGCGGCGCAGCATGGCGATATATTCGCTCACTTTCGGGCCGGGCAGTTGACCGCCTTCACCGGGTTTCGCCCCTTGGGCCACCTTGATTTCCAATTGCCGACCGCTCATCAGGTATTCGGGGGTAACGCCAAAGCGACCCGACGCGATTTGTTTGATGGCGGAGTTGGCGCGATCGCCGTTTTTCAGGCCTTTTAAATGGCTGAAAGTCTCGGAATTTCCCGACGCATCCACATCATCAATGGTGAGGAAGCGCAACGGATCTTCGCCCCCTTCGCCGGAGTTGGATTTGCCGCCGATCCGATTCATCGCGATCGCCAAGGTTTCATGGGCCTCGCGAGACAGAGAACCGAGGGACATCGCCCCGGTGCAGAACCGCGCCACAATCGATTCAATCGACTCCACCGCTTCGAGATCGATGGCGGGGCGATCGCTCTTGAATTCGAGCAGGTCGCGCAGCGCCGTCACGGGCCGCTCTTCGAGTTGCTGCATGTAGGTGGTGTAGTGGTCGTAGCTGCTGTTGATTAAGCCTTGGGCAGCGTTCCCCTCGGCGGTCATACTGTTGAAGCTCCGCACCGCACTGTGGAGCGCCTTCGCCATTTGGGGCGAGTTCATGTGATATTCACCGCCCGGCTTGAAATTGACGAAGCCGTAGTTTTCCAGCTTTTTACCCTGCAATTCCGGGAAGGCGCGACTGTGGAAGGCGATCGCTTCCTGGGCCAAATCCGTCAAGTTCATGCCCCCCAACCGGGAGGTTGTCCCCGTAAAGGCCAGATCAATCACCTCAGCCCCCAAGCCGATGGCCTCAAAAATCTGCGCTCCATGGTACGAGGCCAGCAGCGAAATCCCCATTTTCGAGAGAATCTTGAGAATCCCGGCTTCTAAGGATTTGCGGTAATTCTGCTGGGCGGTTTCGAGGTCGATTTTGGCGAGCTTGCCTTTTTCCATCAGGTTTTGGGTTTTGGGGTCTTGCCACCAACTGCGCACCGTTTCTAAGGCGAGATAGGGACAAGCCGCCGACGCACCGAAGCCCACCAAGCAGGCAAAATGGTGCGTGCTCCAACATTGGGCCGTATCGACGATCAGCGAGACTTTTAAGCGTTGGCCCGTGTGGATCAGGTGTTGATGCACCGCGCCCACGGCTAAAAGGGGCGGAATGTAAGTCGTGGTGGCGCTCAAGGTGAAGTCGGCAGAACTGCGATCGCTCAAAATCAAAATCTCGCAACCCTCCCGGACTGCCGCCTCAGCCTGCTCACACACCTGATGGATGGCGCGTTTGAGCGCATCGGGGCCAGCGGTGATCCTGTACAGAGTGGAAAGCTCCGTAACGGCGAGTTCAGAAGTCCGAATCGCCTGCAACTCGCCATTATTAAGCACCGGGCTGTCAATTTTGAGCACCACATTATCCTTGGGTTCCGTTTCGAGGAGATTCCCCCGTTCCCCTAGGAACATATTCAAAGACATCACCAAGCTTTCCCGCAGCGGATCAATGGGCGGGTTCGTCACCTGGGCAAACCGTTGTTTGAAATAGTCATAGAGCAAGCGCGGCTTACTCGACAGCGCCGCCAAGGGAACATCATCCCCCATACAGAACGTCGGCTCTTTGCCCTGTTGCGCCATCGCAATCACCACCATATCCACATCTTCGGCGGTGTAGCCAAAGGCGGTTTGCTGCTGGAGCAAATCCGGGCCCGGCACAGGAACTTCCTGGCTAAAGTCAGCGCGGGGAATTTGGGTGCGGTGTTTTTGCATCCATTGGCCGTAGGGATGCAGATGGGCGATGCGCTGTTTAATGTCCCAGTTATGGAGAATTTCGTGGGTTTCAAGATCCACCGCGATCATTTGGCCGGGGCCGAGGCGGCCTTTTTCGACAATATCTGCGGCGGGTAAATCTACCACCCCCGCTTCGGAGGCCACCACAATATAGTCATCTTTCGTGATGCTGTAGCGGGCGGGGCGCAAACCGTTGCGATCGAGGGTCGCGCCGACAGTTTTACCGTCACTGAACACGAGCAAAGCGGGGCCATCCCAGGGTTCCTGGATGCTGCTGTAGTAGTTATAAAAGTCGGTGATTTCCGGGTACGCTTCGAGTTCGGGTTGATCTTTATAGGCTT
>CAZCWE010000578.1:0-2201 GCA_964502285.1 uncultured Spirulina sp.
CGATGTTGAGGTGGTGGTCGGGCCGATGACGTCGGTGGCGGGGGTCGCGGTGGCGGATCTGATCGCGGATACCGGTCCGGTCTATGTGAGTCCCACCGTTTCCACCGTGCGGGTTTCCAGTCGGGACGACTTCTTCTTTCGTCTCGAGGGCGCAACGGACCACCAGGCACGGGCCTTGGGCGAGTTTGCCGGGCATCACACCGGGGAGGGTGAAGGTGATCGTGTGGCCGGTGATGATCAGTTTGTTTTCAAAGAAGGGTTCTTTGCTGCTGTGGAATTCGTCGCGAATCCAGCAGAATTGGTCGGCGGTTTGTTTGGTGATGGGAATCCGCGGATCAACACCCGCATGGACGAGCCACACGTCGCCGAGGTCGAGGTGGGTGGGGAGCGATCGCATCCACTCCAGATGTTCCGGCAACACCCCTTTAGAGCCGTAGCTGTTTAGGGTCATGTTGCCGCCGCTATAGAGCCACGCTTGGCGCGAATGTTCCGGGTTGCCCCGTGCATCCACCACATCGAGGAGCATTTGCTCATGATTCCCCAGGAGGCAGTGGTAGCGGTTGGATTTCACAAATTCCACCACTTGGGCACTTTTGGGGCCCCGATCCACCAAATCCCCCACAAAGTACACCTGATCTGTGCGACTGGGGGCGATCGCCTCCAACAGGATCATCAGTGCATCGTAATGACCGTGAACATCTCCCACAAAGATGCGGCGGGGTTGGGAGTCAGATGCAGGGCTGGGGGTATTAAAGGTCATGGATTTTTGAGCGATGGGGCAAGGAATGATGAACGATTAACCTGAGGCATGAGTGTGAAGGGGCGGCGTTGCGAAGGAAGCACAGTCAAGAGGTTTGTTAATTCTAAGGGATTCAACTGAATCGCGTTGAATGCCTCTAGGCTCTGTTCACAGCATTGATCACATCGCCAGGATAGAAGAATCCGTTTTAAGCCCACGATCGCAAAAATTCTCAAAATTCCTCTATGTTGGAATGAAACGCGAATTTTGTCGCTTTTTCATTCCGTCTCCATCACGTCAGCGGTAACACTCGTGACCACTATTCAAGTTCTTCAGCACCCGACATCGACAGCATGGCTAGACCAAGCCATTGCGAACCTTGATATTATTTTACTCGACCACTCCCATTGTGAGCGGAAAGCCGCTTCAGCGGCGTTGAATTTAATGTTTCGCTATCCGTCGAGCCGAGTTTTATTAGAAAAATTAACAGCGATCGCCAAAGAAGAGTTGGATCATTTTGCGCTCGTTAATCAATGGCTCGAACGTCGCAATATTCCCCTCGCGCCCCTGAATGCGCCGCCCTATGGTGCAGCATTGCGATCGCTGATCCGCCGTAACGAACCGGATCGGATGCTGGATTTCCTTTTGGTGTCCTGTCTCATTGAGGCGCGATCACATGAACGTCTGGGCCTCTTGGGCGAACATTGCCCCGATCCAGACTTGGCCGCATTTTACCGAAGTTTAATGGCCTCCGAGGCGCGGCATTACGGCATCTATTGGGTGCTAGCTGACACCTATTTTGAGCGCGAGGTGGTGCAAACGCGCTTAGGAGAGTTAGCGATCGCCGAAAGCGAGATCCTCAGCACCCTCCACCCGGAACCCCGAATTCATAGCTAACCGCCCCCCTGTACAATGGAATCTTGCAGATTAACTGAGTCGTATCTTCCATGACCTCTGAAGCTTCAATTCCGGTGGTAATTAATGGTGTCGCGGGCAAAATGGGCCGCGAAGTGCTCAAGGCCGTCATGGCCGCCGACGGGATGCACCTCGTCGGCGCGGTGGATCATTCCCCCGACGTGGTGGGCGAAGATGCCGGAATTATCGCCGGCTGTGGCCCGGTGGAAGTGCCGATTTTGAACGATCTGCAAAGTGTGTTGGTGTTGGCGACCCAAGAACCGGTACAGGGGGTGATGGTAGATTTCACCCATCCCGACAGTGTCTATGAAAATGTGCGCAGTGCGATCGCCTACGGTGTGCGTCCCGTCGTCGGCACCACTGGCCTCAGCCCAGAGCAGATCGACGACCTCGCCGCCTTTGCCGAAAAAGCCAGCACCGGCGCAATCATCGCCCCGAACTTCTCCATCGGCGTGATCCTGATGCAACAGGCCGCCCTGCAAGCCTCGAAATATTTTGACCATGTGGAAATCATCGAACTCCACCACAACCAAAAAGCCGATGCCCC
>CAZCWE010000579.1:0-2199 GCA_964502285.1 uncultured Spirulina sp.
CAGCCAGTAGGCGACGGGAAAGCCCATCAGGAGACAAAGGAGGGTGGTTCCGGTGGCGAAGAGGAGCGATCGCAGGATCACTTGGAGATTCACCCCATCGAAGACGCGCCCATAGTTGGCCAAACCGCTGGGATTAACCACATCCCCTGGTCGAATCCCCGGCACGAGACTCAGTTCAAAAATCACCAGGGTGGGCAGGACGAGCAGGAGCAGGAGCCAGAGCCCGGCCGGGCCGAGAAGCACAGAGAGACCCAGCCAAGGAGTGGGGGGAGATGCGGGGGGAGATTGGGGGGCGGACGGTTCAGGCATGGGTCTACAGCTAGCGATCGCCAAACGAGCGGGGTCTCTGATCACAAACCATAGCGCACGGGATGGGACTTGGCCAGAGGCGTGTCGCATCGCCAAGGGCCAGGAGTGGAAATTTAGCCAAAAATTGTCCGGGTAATCCCAGTCTGAATGCTAGGATAGTAGCCCGTTCTAGTACAAGTGTTGCAGGTTGCAGGGGGATAAATGGCGATTATTGCGTTAAAAGCGTGGTATCTCGATGGTTATGAGCCGATCTCGGAGATTGTCCAGCGTCCCCACGATCTGCGCTTGAGCCGGAATAGTTTGTTGAAGTCGGGGCTGCGGGCGGATTTTCTCGATGATATTGAACAGGTACAGCAGGCGGATTGGTTTCAACGCTACCTCGAAGGGGCGGAGGTGGAGTTTTATATTGAGGGCAGTGGCGGGTATGCGATCGCCAATATTGATCTGCTCTCCCAGGAAATTTATTTCACCAAGCAAGCCATCAATGCGGTGCTTGATCCCGTCATTTTACTGATTCTCAATCCAGACCACGACGGCCCCCATCTGGTAACAGAAGCCGTGCAAGCCTATTTAGACCGTCATCAAGCACGGCTGCGACTGCCGTTGCGGGTGGAAGTGCTGCCCCGACCGGCCCAAGGTCAATCGCTTCCCCTCGCGCCAGCCCACCTGCGCCAAATTCGCAACAGCCTCCTGTTGTTGGTGGATTTGACCCCTGTACCGGATCGGGCGGTGAATCCGTTGGTGACGCTGGAGTTGGGCTATGCGATCGCCACCAAACGCCCCAGCCAACTCCTCACCACCCACATTTCCCCCACCCCCGCGCCCCTACCCTTTAACCTGCCCACTGCACAAAAATTGCAGGTGCGCGATCGCACCGACCTCGATCAAACCCTCCCCGCCTGGCTCGATCAAAGCCTCCAACGCCTGAACCTTTTCACCTAGACGCAGCGGGAGGGGAACTTTCCCCCTAAAATAGTTCCGAAACACCGATTGCAGGAAAGTGAGGGATTATGGCTCGTACACCCGATGAGTTTGCCGTTCACCTGATGTTGACATCAGGACACCGTGAAGAAGTCCGCTTCGCATCGATTCAAGATTTTCAAAAGTGGTACAGCACCGAACTCCTCCCCAAAGCGAACGATACCGGGTTGATCAGTGTTCCCATTAAAAACTTGCAGGGCGAATATATGGTGTTGCGCCCCAGTTGCGTGGCGGCGATCCGTGTGGAGCCGGTCTTTGGGGGCAGTGTGGATCGTGACTTTTAGGCGGTGCTGCCTCTGTTCGTGCTGCCCGATCCCCGTGTGGCCATCCTTAAGAACAATCACCTCTTCAGCCTCTAGCGGTTGAGGGTGGTTTGTTTTTTGGCCGTGGGTAAGGTAACATTTTGTAAATTTTTGTCGATGAGCCAATGGTATTCATCGCTGTGCGGTTTTTGGTCTGTCACATTACGGTTTGAATTCTGTCACGTTTGACCGTCACAATCACTAACGACGCAAAAATAACCCCGCTTCAATCCAGAATGGTCTGTTTATGTGGTGTGAGTTTCAGTATTGAACGGGGTCAGCCAAGACTGCGATCGCAGTTCATTCAACATGTATAGCAATCCTATTTGAGTTTGAAACCCTCAGCCTTGAGAAACAAGGGGCTTAAGCCCCTTGCCTGTCCCAATAATTTTAATTTAGGACTGCTGTCTGACGGTTGATTGCTAAGCACTGTACTCAAATTCCTCCAAAAAAGTTTGTATGAAAAAGTTAATTGCTGGGTTTGTTCTGGGTTTAAGCCTCGTGCTCCTCATCCCTCACCTCGCGGTACAAGCCCGTCAATCGCCGCCCCTGGAATGGGTTAACCCCGATCGCCAAGTGGCCGATTTGGGGTTTGATGAGCAATTGT
>CAZCWE010000580.1:0-2194 GCA_964502285.1 uncultured Spirulina sp.
GAGCGGAGTCGAAGCCCGGCCGCTTACCCTTCGACTCCGCTCAGGGTGCGCTGGGGTAATCATGTTAGCGAGAGTTTGATTTTTGAGTAGGAGAAATAGTATGGCCAGGTCAAATGAAAAAGAGGTGGGTGGCTGGATTGGCGAGGCATTTGAGCGCATGGAGCAGGAGATGGGGGAACTGCGCCAGGGGATTCAAGACAATAGCCGGAAACTGGATGTTATTTTGCAACACCTCACCGGAACCCAAAACTAACCCCATCACCCATGCATAACCGAGGGCTGAGGGTCGTCGAAGCCCGGCCGCTTACCCTATCCCTAACGGGAGGCTTCGCCAACGACTTCGCTCAGGGTGCGCTGGGGTGCGCTGGGGTGTGTGGGGGGCGGGGGGCGTTCCCTTGTCCTCTATAATTAGTGGGCTGTCGTTGCTCAACGACCGGCACACCGTAGACCAGCAAATAACACAAAATCCTATGAGTTTCGATTATGACGTGATCATTATTGGTGCAGGGGTTGGCGGCCATGGGGCAGCCCTGCACGCGGTGCAATGTGGTTTGAAAACAGCCATCGTCGAAGCCGCTGAGATGGGCGGTACTTGTGTGAATCGGGGCTGCATTCCGTCGAAAGCCCTTTTGGCTGCGTCTGGACGAGTGCGAGAACTGCGCGATCGCCATCATCTCGAAGCCATGGGGGTACACCTCAGCAGCGTTAGCTTTGATCGAAGCGCGATCGCTAACCACGCCACCAACCTTGTCGATAAAATTCGCGGCGACCTCACCAACAGCCTCAAACGCTTAGGCGTGGATACCCTCCAAGGCTGGGGCCGCATTGATGGGCCGCAAAAAGTCGGCGTGAAATCCGGCAACAGCGAGAGCTTCTTCACCGCCAAAAATATTATTATTTCCACCGGCTCCGTTCCCTTCGTGCCGCCCGGCATTGAAATCGACGGCAAAACCGTCTACACCAGCGACGATGCGGTGCGCCTCGAAAGCCTGCCCCAATGGATCGCGATCGTCGGTAGCGGCTACATCGGCTTGGAATTTTCCGATGTGTATTCTGCCCTGGGTTGTGAGATTACGATGATCGAAGCCCTCGATACCCTGATGCCTGGGTTTGACCCCGATATCGCCAAAATCGCCGATCGCCTCCTCCTCAAAGGCCGCGATATTGAAACCTATCAAGGCGTGTTGGCGAAAAAAATCACCCCCGGTGCGCCCGTGGTGATCGAACTGGCCGACGCGAAAACCAAAGAAACCATCGACGTGCTCGAAGTGGATGCCTGCTTGGTGGCGACGGGACGAATCCCCGCCACGAAAAACCTGGGGCTGGAAACCGTCGGCGTTGCCACCGATCGCCGGGGCTTCATTGATGTTAATGACAAAATGGAAGTGCTCCTCGATGGGCAGCCGGTGCCGAACCTCTACGCGATCGGGGATGCCACGGGTAAGATGATGCTGGCCCATGCGGCTTCGGCTCAGGGGGTGGTGGCGATTGAGAATATGTGCGATCGCGCCAAAACCGTGCAATACAACTGTATCCCCGCCGCCGCTTTCACCCATCCGGAAATCAGCTACGTGGGTCTCAGTGAACCCCAAGCCAAGGCCAAAGCGGATGAAGAGGGCTTCACCGTCGCCACGGCAAAAACCTACTTTAAAGGCAACTCCAAAGCCCTCGCCGAAGGGGAAACCGACGGGATCGCCAAGATCATCTATCGCCCCGACACCGGGGAATTGCTCGGTGTGCATATCATCGGCATCCATGCCTCGGACTTGATCCAAGAGGCGGCTAATGCGATCGCTGACGGCAAACCCGTCCAAGAGTTGGCCTTCAATGTCCACACTCACCCCACCCTCTCCGAAGTCCTCGACGAGGCCTTCAAACGCGCCAAAGTCGCGTAGGGAATCCCCCCCGGCTGCGCCATCCCCCCTTTTTAAGGGGGGCAGAGAGTTCCACTTTTTTTAAGAGGTGCAGAAAATCTCCCTTAAAAAGGTGCAGAGAATCCCCCTTAAAAAGGTGCAGAAAATCCCCCCCTTAAAAAGGGGGGGTAGGGGGGGATCACTCCCATTGCCCATTGCCTCTTCAATCAACCTATGGAAATTCGTCGCGTTAACCCCAGTCCGTCCGTCAACACCGACCCCCTCTGCTATCAGGCTCCCCGCCCCGATAGTGAGCCGCGCCACATCCTTGAAAAAATTGT
>CAZCWE010000581.1:0-2140 GCA_964502285.1 uncultured Spirulina sp.
GATGGGAATTGACTTGTCTGGCAATTGAAGGGTCTGATTTGCCTCATAATTCAAAAGCTTTTTATTCAGGTTTTTCTAGATAGACGAACGTTATATCGTCTTCTATCATTAGTGACTTAACGCACTTGTTCCACCTAGCTTCAATTGATCATCCAAACTCCAGTAGAGAGGTCAATAACAATTTTTATTTTACCGTTTGATGGTACTTTTTCATTAACTCAAATACGGCTTTTGATGACTTGACAACAATTGATCAGGCGATCTGTACTCCAGGTTGATCGTTTCTGGGATGACGCTGCTCTATACATCGTCATCAGATTAGAATTATGAGTTTTTAGGGCGATTTTTGCAAGGTTTCGCTAAATTTCTTTACAAAAATTCACAATCATTTCCTTAACTCAGTGGCATTGTCTACTACCGCCAGATGGCATCAGCCACCCGACAGACATCGTGCATTTCGGCAACGTCGTGAACCCGGAGAATATCAGATCCTGCCGCAATCGCCGCACAGCAAGCCGCCGCCGTTCCCCAGACTCGTTGCTTGGGGTCAGGTTGGTTAAGAATGTGACCGATAAAGCGTTTGCGCGACACGCCGACTACAATAGGCACACCGAGGGAACGAAAAGCAGTAAGTTGTCGCAGCAGTTGTATATTTTGCTCAGCGGTTTTGGCGAACCCAATCCCCGGATCAATGATCAGGCGCGATCGCACAATTCCCGCGTTGATAGCCACCCGAATTTGATCCTCTAGGAACTCGTAGATTTCGCCGATCAGATCGTGATAATCGGTCAGCTTTTGCATGGTTTGGGGAGTTCCCCGGATATGCATCAAAATGATTGGCACACCCAATTGGGCAACCACAGGAAACATATCCGGGTCAAACGTGCCACCGGAAATATCATTGACAATATCCGCCCCCACCGCCACCGCTGCTTTGGCGACAGAGGCTCTCGTGGTATCCACGGAGATAGGGACGGACAGGGAGGAACGCACCGCCTTGACCACAGGGAGTACACGCTGGAGTTCTGCGGTTTCCGAAACCTCCTCAGCCCCCGGTCGGGTTGATTGTCCGCCGATGTCCAGAATATCCACACCCGCCTCGACCAGCCGTTGAGCTTGTGGCAAAGCTGCTGCTGGGGTATTAAACTCCCCCCCATCACTAAAACTATCCGGCGTCACATTTAAAACGCCCATGAAGTAGGTACGTTCTCCCCAACAGAAAGAATGTTCTCGGATGGTTAGTTGTCCTTTGTCATTTGTCATTTGTTCTTTGTCATTCGTCTTATGTCATTTGTCATACTCGCTTCCCAAACAGAAGCAAGTCATATCATCGATTTGTGCATCGATCTGTTTTTTCGACAAATGAACCCTAACTAATGAACCATGACCCATGAACTACTGATAATTGACAATTCGGGCAAATCCCCCCGGATCAAGACTGGCTCCGCCAACTAGCACCCCATCAATTTCAGGTTGCGCCATAATTTGATCAATATTCGCCGGCTTGACCGAACCCCCGTACTGAATTGGCACATCCGCAACTTTCAGTTGAGAGCGAATCAAACCCATGATCCGATTGGCTTCTGCGGCTTCACAGGTATCCCCTGTGCCAATTGCCCAGATCGGTTCATAAGCGATTACTAGTTGCTGCTGATCCACATCCACCAAGCCTTCTACAAGTTGCTGGCTGATGTGAGATTCCGCTTCTCCAGCATCCCGTTGTTGCTTTGTTTCACCGACGCAAAGAATCGGAATTAACCCGTGACGCTGGGCGGCGAGGAGGCGCTGGTTCACGGTTTTGTCCGTTTCACCAAAGTACTGGCGTCGTTCACTGTGACCGACAACGACATAACGCAAGCCGAGTTCGGTCAACATGGGACCAGAAATTTCCCCGGTGAAAGCGCCTTCATCTGCCCAGTGGATATTCTGCGCCCCTAGCTGCACCCGGCTATTGTGCAGATTTTTGGACATCACTCCTAAATCTGTAAAGGGAACACACAGAACAACTTCCCGCTCTGGGGGCGTTTGCTCCAGCTTGGGCATAAATTCTTGCAAAAACTCAGAGGACTCCCTTTGAGTTTTGAACATTTTCCAGTTACCGGCAATGACTATTTTTCGCACAGCTTAAATAAAATCGTCT
>CAZCWE010000582.1:0-653 GCA_964502285.1 uncultured Spirulina sp.
AGATCCAGCGGCGGTAACGACCCATCCTCGTCGAGAACATCTTGCCGAATTCTCAAACTTTGCAACCACAGATTCACCGCAATCTCACCCACACCAGAGGAGCGATCCGCTAACGAACTCCAATAGGCTTGGCGGCGTTCATCTTCAGTGGATGTGTTCTCTGCTTGGGAGGGCGATGTATTATCCATCTTTTTGCCCTGACGGGTTCCAGCATTGTTTTCAACCACCAACGTTGTGACCGGATCTAACCAGTCTTGTAGTGCTGCTCCATCCAGTTTTGGCAACGGGTAAATTTCGCTAAAGTACGCACTAATCTGACAGACGAAATCGAGGAAATCCCACGCCCAGTGATTACAGCCGATCACCCAAAAACAGTGAGGATTCCGGATGGCGATATCCCGCAGCACTTCGATGCCATCCCACCCGCCAATGCAGCGTAAAAAAAACTGCTCCAGCGCTGGAATGACAACCACAGTGGTACGCCGTTCCAGACCATCGGCATCGAGGGAATCATGAGCCGCTTGGGCATCGGTATCGCTCCCATGAATGTGGGGATAGGGTTGGAATGCCTGTTGGATCTGCTGAGCGATCGTTAGGGGATCATGGGGGCGGCTCAGATTAGGGCAGGGGGTCAGCACCTCCACATCCGCGTG
>CAZCWE010000582.1:663-2134 GCA_964502285.1 uncultured Spirulina sp.
CCGGGGCATCCTGCCAAGTTTCCAAGCTGTCCTGTAAAATTTTGGCGATCCGCTCTACCGGATTGCCTAGAATAATCAGACTATTCGCGGCTTCTATATGCTGTTGCCAGGTTTGAATCCCCGTGCCGATGGCGGTGTGAATGGCGGTTTGGTAGGCTTCAGGGCTGGCGAGGGACTGGATCGACTGTGCCAATTCGGCTTGCAGGGGATCGGGCAACTGAATCAGGTCATGATGGGATGACCCATTCTCCTGATGTTGAGGCAGCCAGGACAGGAAGAATTGCCGCAGTTGCTGCCAAGACGGAACGGTCATGGCGAGGTGACGGAGGTAGAGGCGAGAAATTCGCCGACGACTTCAATAAAATCGGCGGTGGCTTCGTAGGGGAGGACGTTGCGGCCGGGGATTTTGCGGCCTTGGCCCTGGGGGAGGCGGTGGAGATAGGCTTCGAGGCGTTGGTCGGCGCTTTCGACGTAGCCCCGGGTGACGCTGGAGGCTTTTTCGCCAAACACAACGAGGGTGGGACAGGGCACAGAGGCGATCGCATCCCCATAGTCCTGTCGCCAAAACCCTGCCAAAAACGCAAACACCGCATGACGGCTGGCCATATCCCGCGACCCCTGATGGAGTTGGTCGAGCCATTCGCGATCCACATCCGCCGCCGCGCCGAATAATTGCCGCTCCGAAAACGATCGCAAAAATGCTTCCCGCCGCGCATACCGATAAAACCCATTGCCCAAGGGCGTATCAAAAAGATTCCAAGCGATTTTTTGCCGACGGGGTTCCGTGGGGCTGGTCATCAACCGCCAACCCGGCGGCCCGGATAAAACCATAGCCCGCACTTGCTCCGGAGCCTGCGCCACCCATTCCAAGCCCACGGGAGCCAATGCGCCTTGAATAATCACAATCACCGGCTCTTGAATGACGGTCTCCACAAAGGCTTGGAGTTGTCGGGCCCAATCGGCGGGGGTGTAGGCGGCGCGGGGCATGGAGCTTTCGCCACAGCCGAGGAGATCGGGGTTATAGATGGGGTTGGTGTGGCCCTGGTCGTACCAGGCGGTGATGAACCGCTGCCAAAATTGGCGCGACAGGCCGACCCCGATGGGATGGATCAGGACGATGGGCGGGCCTTGGGGGTTGCCGCTGGGGGGGAGGTGGCGATCGTAGGCGCAGGTGTAGGACTGCCAGGAGTGAAATAAGGTCGAGGTCATGGGGGGTCAACATGCGTTAAGGAACACTCGCGATCGCAGAGGCTGGGACTCATCCCCTGCAAAACGATCGCACCGCCGCCCAAATTTCCGGCATCACATGGGCAAGGAGGTGATCGCTGTCGAGTTCGATCAATTTTACCCAAGGACGGGACGCGGCATAGTTACGGGAGGCGGTCACGGGGATGACATCGTCGTGAATGCCGTGGAGGATCAGGGTGGGGATGGGGCGGGTGAGGGCGGCGAGATTTTCGTAGGTTTCGGC
>CAZCWE010000583.1:0-2121 GCA_964502285.1 uncultured Spirulina sp.
TGCCCAAAAAGCCCGTCACCCGACCCGTTGATCCGGCCGTCTTTTCTGCCACCATCACAGCACTCACTTGGTCGCTCATAATCGTCACCAACTTATCCGGTTGCTTTTCACAGGACAGTTCAATCGGATAGGGCGGATTCGCTTGCATCGCTTCGCGAATCTGGTGATAGACCCCATGGGCTGCGTCTTTTTCTTTGCGTTGCACGGCAACAGGGATCGGCGAATACTTCAGAATTACGTCAATGCTGAACATGAAAAAAATGGGGATACTACAGGCTTACCAGAACCATTATCGAACATGGCGGGAATCTTGGTTCCCACAAGTCGATCCCCAGCTTGCCCTGAACCCCCTGCACCCATTAGGATCAACACCGTCCATTCTCAAACACGACCTGATCGATGTGATCCCCAATATCTTAAGGTTTTGTTTAATTCTGAGAATAGCCGTGCAAAAAACGGATGATTTATTATAATTAAGTGAAGAAACGTAAATTTTCTTGATCCTAGGTGCAGATATACTCTGTGCTGCCCTTATTACATTTTCTCACCGTTCTCCCCTCGGGAGGACTTGTCTGTTTACTTTCGGAGATTTTAAATCAATGACCATAGCTGTTGGAAGAACACAAGAGCGAGGCTGGTTTGACTCAGTCGATGACTGGCTCAAACGCGATCGCTTCGTCTTCATCGGATGGTCTGGTTTGCTGCTGTTCCCCTGCGCCTACATGGCCCTGGGCGGCTGGCTCACCGGCACCACCTTCGTCACCTCCTGGTACACCCACGGACTCGCCTCGAGCTACCTCGAAGGCTGCAACTTCATCACCGTCGCCGTGTCATCGCCCGCCGATGCCTTCGGTCACTCCCTCCTGTTCCTCTGGGGTCCCGAAGCCCAGTGGAGCTTAACCCGCTGGTTCCAAATCGGCGGACTGTGGCCCTTCGTGGCGCTTCACGGTGCTTTTGGACTGATCGGCTTCATGCTGCGTCAGTTTGAAATTGCTCGCCTCGTCGGGATTCGTCCCTACAATGCGATCGCCTTCAGTGGTCCGATCGCCGTCTTCGTCAGCGTCTTCCTGATGTACCCCTTAGGGCAATCCAGTTGGTTCTTTGCCCCCAGCTTCGGGGTCGCCGGCATCTTCCGGTTCATCCTGTTCCTGCAAGGGTTCCACAACTGGACGCTGAACCCCTTCCACATGATGGGCGTCGCCGGGATTCTGGGGGGTGCGCTGCTCTGTGCCATCCACGGAGCCACGGTAGAAAACACCCTGTTTGAAGACAGCGACCAAGCGAACACCTTCCGCGCCTTCAACCCGACCCAATCGGAAGAAACCTACAGCATGGTGACCGCCAACCGCTTCTGGAGCCAAATCTTCGGAATTGCGTTTTCTAACAAACGGTGGTTGCACTTCTTCATGCTGTTTGTCCCGGTTACGGGCCTGTGGATGAGTTCCATTGGTATCGTTGGCCTCGCCTTAAACCTGCGGGCGTATGATTTCGTATCCCAAGAAATCCGCGCCGCCGAAGACCCTGAATTTGAGACGTTCTACACCAAGAACATTCTGCTCAACGAAGGGATGCGGGCCTGGATGGCTCCGCAAGATCAACCCCACGAACGTTTTATATTCCCTGAGGAGGTTTTACCGCGTGGTAACGCTCTCTAATGCTTCAACCGTCAACACAAGCCGCGATCTAGAATCTACTGGATTCGCGTGGTGGGCAGGCAATGCCCGCTTGATCAACCTTTCCGGTAAATTGCTGGGTGCTCATGTCGCCCACGCTGGCCTCATCGTGTTCTGGACCGGTGCGATGACCCTGTTTGAAGTGGCTCACTTCACAGCGGACAAGCCCATCTATGAACAAGGCTGCATTCTCATTCCCCACTTGGCCACCCTTGGCCTCGGTGTGGGCCCCGGTGGTGAAGTGGTGGATACCTTCCCCTACTTCGTCGTCGGTGTGTTACACCTCATTTCTTCTGCTGTCCTCGGCTTGGGTGGGATCTACCACGCCATCCGCGGCCCGGAAACCCTCGAAGAATATTCTGATTTCTTTGGCTACGACTGGGCAGACAAAAACCAGATGACCAATATTATCGGGTATCACCTGATTCTGATGGGCCTCGGTGCTCTG
>CAZCWE010000584.1:0-2106 GCA_964502285.1 uncultured Spirulina sp.
AGGGGGATCGATCGCAACGTAGGCCAACATTTGAACGTTATGTATAAGCCGTAGCAGGCGAAAAGGGGCTGGACTGCCAACCCCTTTGCCAATTCCGGCGAATGTTTGGGCGTTAACCCTGGGCAAAGACAGCCGCCGCCGCGCTCACCCCCGCCCCTGGGGTCATCTCACAGCCGAGATCCTGCAAGGTGGCTTCAAGGGCAGCGATCGCCGTGAGGATGTCGCGATCGCAGACAAACCCCAAATGCCCAATCCGGAACAGCTTCCCTTTCAGGTGATCCTGTCCCCCCGCCAGGGCAATATCAAATTTTTGGGTCATGGTTTTGCGGATTGCTTCGGCATCCACTTGGGTGGGCATCACCGCCGTCACCGCTGGGCTGGCGCAATCATCCGCGCCCAACGTTGCCAAGCCCAAGGCTTGCACGGCGGCCCGCGTTGCGGTTTGGAGGCGGGCATGGCGGGCGAAGATGGCTTCGAGTCCCTCTTCACGCATCATCTGTAGCGCGGCTTGGAGGGCAAAGACGAGATTCACGGGCGGCGTGAAGGGGGTGGTGTCTTTGGCGGTGGCTTTGCGGTATTTGCCCAAGTCGAGATAGTAGCGGGGCAATGTCGCCGTTTCGTAGGCCGCCCAAGCTTTTGGCCCGACGGCAACGAAGCCCAAACCGGGGGGAATCATGTAGCCTTTTTGTGACCCAGACGCTACCACATCTAAACCCCATTCATCGATCGGCACAGAAATCGCGCCGAGGCTCGTCACCGCATCCACCATGATCAACGCTGTGCCGTGTTCTTTCACGGCGGCGTTGATGGCGGCGAGGTCGTTGAGCACACCGGTGGAGGTTTCCGAGTGGGTGAGGATCACCGCTTTAATGGCTTTGGCGGTGTCGGCTTGGAGTTTGGCGCGGACATCGTCGGGGTTGAGGGGTTTGCCCCATTCGGCGGTGACTTTTTCAACATTGAGGCCGTAGGCGGTGCAGATTTCGGCCCAGCGATCGCCAAATTTACCATTACAGCAGGTGATGACGCGATCGCCGGGGCTGAGGAAATTAATAATCCCCGCTTCCATGGCTCCCGTGCCGCTGACGGTGAGCGCCATCACATCATGCTCGGTTTGGTGGAGCCATTTGAGATTGGCGGTCACTTCCGCTTGAATTTTGGTGTATGCACCGCTGCGATGGCCGATGGGGTGCTTGGCCATGGCTTGGAGGACACGGGCGGGAACCGGAGTCGGCCCCGGAATCATCAGCATTTGTTTATCGCGCCCACACTATTCAACGACCAGCGATGCTCATAGTCAATGTTGGCCTGGTTGCAGATGGTTTCAATCTGACGCTGCTGGGCCATGGCTTTGCGAATCGTGATGATCAGTTGTTGAATTTGCTCCCGGAGTGCTGAATTTTGATCCACCGCATGAATGCTTTGGCGCTCTAAGAGTTGGAGCAGCAGTTCGTAATGAACGAGTGAGGGTAACGGGATTTGATCCATAGAGCAGGGGCGGGGCGAAAGGTACTGTTATTGTCCCATAGGGACGAAGCGATGGTAACGCTGTGATCGCGCCACATTAACGATCCTGAAATAGGCTCTGAATCGCGATACCGGGGTCGGGTTGTTTCACCAAGGATTCCCCAATTAACACCGCATTCGCTCCAGCAGCCTGCACTGTGGCGAGATCTGCGGGGGTATGAATCCCCGATTCACTCACCAGGAGAAGATTACGGGCAGCGATCGCGTCCTGACGAGCGGCAATCAAGTCACGGGTGGTCGCAAGATCCACTGAAAAATCAGCAAGATTGCGATTGTTGATCCCCACTAGATTAACCCCATCAATGGCCAAGACTCGATCCAATTCCGCTAAATTATGCACTTCAAGCAGCGGTGTCATGCCTAAATTGCGAATAATCTTAACGAAGTAGGTCAAGTCTTGGTCACTTAAAATCGCAGCAATCAACAAAATCGCATCCGCGCCATGCTTGCGGGCGAGAAAAATTTGGTAGGGGTAGAGGATAAATTCTTTACAGAGCAGCGGGATTTTGACCGCCGCCCGCACCAGGGACAGGTTTTCAAAACTGCCTTGGAAAAATTCCGCATCCGTGAGCACCGATAGAC
>CAZCWE010000585.1:0-2087 GCA_964502285.1 uncultured Spirulina sp.
AACGAATGGTTTAACGGGGAATTATCGCCAAGATACCCTCACGGTGGTGGAAAATTTGACCACGATGCTGGAAATGCCCAATGATGCACCGGATGTGCTTGAACAACGTCAGTCGGCACGGGAGCAGATGAATGATTATGCATCTCGCTATCGTCGCGATGGCCGCGTGTCGGGGTTGCGATCGTTCACGACGATGCAGACGGCTTTGAATAGCTTGGCTGGATTTTATAGCTCCTATGGCTCTCGCCCTTTGTCGGATAAGCTGAAAACCCGCTTAAAACAGGAATTCAAGCAAGTTGAAATTGCCTTGAAGCGCGGTTTATAGAGATTGCGATCGCATTTCACGCGGAATCTGTTGCGATCGCGACGAATACGACAACACAACGCGGTTAACCTGCTCTGGGTTAGCCGTTTTGTGTCGGAACGGGAACGCTTACGGGAATCATCAGTCAGAACCCCTAGGTCAAAAACCCTGACCGCTACAATCAAAACAGCAAAATTTGACCTACTTCACGCTCATGTTGCGATCGCTCCTTGCTCCCCGCGCTTCTCTGCACCGCATCCTTAGCGCCCTCCTCCTCAGTAGCTCCCTCGTTGCTCCCTTCACTGGACTCGCCCCCGCCCAAGCCCAAACCGGGAACTACTGCCAATTTACCGACCGCGAAATCAGCCGCAAAGAGGCCCTACGCCAGGCTGCGGTGGGGGGCAATGCCCAAGCCCAAGCCCAATATCAAGCCGTCCTCCAGGAGCATTCCCAATGGCTGCAACAATGTCGGCAACGCACCTGGCCCCGCACCCAAGCGATCTGGCTGCGGCTGTATCCCTGTGACCTGAAGCCGGGGGTGTTGGATGCGGTGTTCGATCGCATTGTTAATAAGGGCTATAACGAGGTTTATCTCGAAGTATTTTACGATTCGCAGGTGCTGCTGCCGGTGGCGGAAAATCGAACGCCGTGGGTTTCGGTGGTGCGCGATCGCGGTCAAGAAAATGCGGATTTATTGGCGATGGCGATTGAAGAAAGTCGCGATCGCAACTTAAAAATCTATGCCTGGATGTTTGCGATGAACTACGGCTATGCCTACGCCGTCCGTCCCGATCGCGAACGCAACCTCGCCCGCAATGGCCGCGGCCAAACCAGCCTCGCCGTCGTTCCCGACGGTTCCCAAGCCTTCATCGATCCCTACAGTTCCCAGGGCCGCGCTGAATACGCCACCCTGCTCCAAGCCGTGCTCCGCCGCAACCCTGATGGTGTGCTGTTCGACTACATCCGCTATCCCCGTGGCTCCGGGGCGGGCTCCGTGGCGAGCACCGTCCAAGACCTCTGGATCTACGGTGATGCGTCCCGCAATGCCCTCCTCAACCGAGCCCAAAACAATCAAGGCCGCGAACTGATCCAACGCTTCATGGCCCAAGGCTCGATCGGCGGGGGTGATGTCCAAGCCGCCAAAGCCCTCCATCCGGGGGAAAGTGGCCCCCAATGGCAGGGCTTAAGCTCTAGCAATCTCAACGCCGAACTGTGGCAACTCAGCATCGCCCATGCTGCCCAAGGGGTCTTAGATTTTCTCCACACCGCCGCCAATCAAGTCCAACGCCAACGCATCCCCGCCGGGGCCGTCTTTTTCCCCGATGGCAATCGCCCCGTGGGTCAACAGGGTTATGATTCGCGCCTGCAACCCTGGGATCGCTTTTCGCCGCGCCTAGAGTGGCATCCGATGTCCTATGCGGTGTGTGGGAATCGGACGGATTGCATCGTAGACGAGGTGCAGCGGGTCTTAAGTTTTGCCTCGCCTCAAACCCGTGTGATCCCGGCGTTGGCAGGACAGTGGGGCGAAATCAACCGCAATCATCCGCCCCTAGAGCAGCAAATGTGGGCGTTGCAGCGTCAGTTTCCGCAGCTTGATGCGATCAGTCATTTCGCCTACTCGTGGCAAGAACCCACAGACGATCGCGCCCGCCAAACCTGCCGCCGTTAATGGAGAGCATCGACCCGATGCAACCCTGTTGAGCCCTCACCCAACCCTCTCCCGCAGGCCTACCGCTTATACATAAATCAATCTCAAGTTCCAGAACTATCGTGATCCCCCCTA
>CAZCWE010000586.1:0-2086 GCA_964502285.1 uncultured Spirulina sp.
GGCATCGGAATTTCAAACCCTGGCTCCCCTCCCGGCTGTTCCCCATGAAGCTGCTGCGATCGCCACGCTGTTCAACAGTGAAGTCCATCTCAATGACGCTTTTACCCGTAAAAATTTAGCAACCCAAAGCCGAGACCGGGCGTTTGAGATTGTCCATCTCGCGACCCATGCCGAGTTTAAGGGGAGCCATGACGCAGACTCCTATATTCAACTGTGGGGGGATGAACAGATCCCGCCCCACAATTTGCGGGATTTACGGTGGTACGACGCTCCCCAGGTCGAACTCTTGGTGTTAAGCGCCTGTGTTACGGCAGTGGGCGATCGCGATGCGGAACTCGGTTTTGCGGGGTTAGCGGTGCAAGCGGGGGTTAAATCGGCGCTAGCGAGTCTCTGGTACGTGAGTGATTTGGGGACATTTACCTTGATGAGTAAGTTTTATCAGCATTTGCGCGATACCGATATCACCATCAAAGCGGAAGCCTTGCGACAGGGACAACTGGCGCTGTTGCGGAGAGAGGTTGATCTAAGCGCGATGCCCTCTCTGCCCTTCGGCCTTGGGGTTTCTGGCGTAAATATGAGTCATCCCTACTATTGGAGTGGTTTCATGATGGTGGGTAGTCCGTGGTAAGGCGGGGGGATTGTGGGGTTAGAGGTGCGATCGCTCACCGCGCCTCAGTTTGCAACAACGCCAAGTCATGCTTCACCATCACTTCCACAAGGCGATTAAACGAATGCTCCGGTTGCCAGTTTAATTTCTGCTGAATTTTGTCAATACAGCCTACCAATTGCACCGGCTCATCAGGGCGATAAAACGCCGGATCAACAGACACATACTGCTCCCAATCGAGGCCCACCGTCTCAAAGGCACAGGCCACTAAATCTCGCACCGAATGGGTCGTGCCGCTGCCGATAATGTAATCATCCGGCTCATCCTGTTGCATCATCAACCACATCGCCTGCACCGCATCGGGGGCATAGCACCAATCCCGCCGCGCATCCAAATTCCCCAGTTTTAACGAATCCGCGAGGCCCAGTTTAATCTTGGCAGCCCCTTGGGTAATTTTGCGAAACACAAATTCCGAGCCTCGGCGCGGCGATTCGTGGGTGTAAGTGATGCCGCAACAGGTGTAGAGGTTGTAATGTTGGCGATAATTGACCGTCAGCCAGTGGGAATAGGTTTTGGCCGTGCCGTAGGGGTTGCGGGGGCGAAAGGCGGTCTCTTCGGTTTGGGGCGATTCGGCGGGTTGGCCAAAAACTTCACTACTGGAGGCTTGGTAAAAGCGGGCATCGGGTTTACAGCGCCGAATCGAATCGAGGAGGCGTGCCACCCCTAAGCCCGTGTATTCAGCCGTTAGAGAGGGCTGAGTCCACGAGAGGGGCACGTAACTTTGGGAGGCGAGGTTATAGATTTCATCGGGTTGGGCAGCGTCGATCGCATCCATCAAGGACGGCTGATCCAGCAAGTCCCCCGGCAGAATCTCCACCTCACCAAGGAGGTGACTGATCCGCTGGAGGTTGCTCGAACTCGAACGCCGCACCAGACCGCAAACCTTGTAGCCCTTCGTGAGCAAGAACTCAGCTAAGTAAGAGCCGTCTTGGCCGGTCAGGCCGGTAATTAACGCCGTTTTACGCATGAAATGATCAGGAGTCTGGAATCAAGGGTAAGGGGAAAGCAGCGATCGCCAAACCGGCTGACGAGTCCCTGGGACACAATCAGCACCTTATCCAGAGGTTTTATCATTGCCTTCTTTGGAGTTGGGAGAATTGGGGTGGATCTGTTCCGCTTCATGGCAATCATCAGAAACGAGAATCTCGGTATTTCCCCGAGGCACAGAGGCCAGCTTCTGAGAAATCGCGCCGATGCTTTCGAGGCGCACCATTTCTTCCCAGGAACTCACTTCCTCGTCTTCATCCGTTTCGTACCGAATCGTCACCAGATCGCCTTCAATATCGACAATGTGCGCTGGTTCGATCCATCGTTGCTGATCCCGCAAGAACACACTAATTTCTCGACCATCTGCACACAATTGATAAATCTTGCGGTGTAGCATAGGTGACCTCTCCCAAGCAATTTCTGTATGTTGAG
>CAZCWE010000587.1:0-2086 GCA_964502285.1 uncultured Spirulina sp.
GGGGGATCGGCGAGAGTGTGAGAACTTGGGTAGCAGTTTGTGTATAAGCAGTAGCTTAACAGACTGATCCACCGGCTACAGGCCTTGGGTGTAGTAGTCCTGGGTGCCTTTCGCGTCGAGGGCTTGGCCGAGACGGTTGAGGGCGTGGACATAGGCCGCAGTGCGCATGGAGATGGATTGACGTTGGGCGATTTCCCACGTCGCTTCGGCTTCGGCGATGATGCGGGTGGCGAGGCGATCGCGCACTTCCGCCGCCGTCCAATACAGCCCATTCCGATTTTGCACCCATTCAAAATAACTCACCGTCACCCCGCCCGCATTGACGAGAATATCCGGGAAAACCATCACCCCACGGGCATCCAGAATCTGATCCGCTGCCGAAGTCGTGGGCCCGTTTGCCACTTCAAAAATGTAGCGGGCGCGGATATCGGCCGCATTGGCAACGGTGATTTGGTTTTCGAGGGCAGCGGGGATCAGCACATCCACATCAAGCTTCAGCAGGTCTTCATTGCTGATAATTTCCTGCTCGCCCATGTTGCACACGGTATCTTCGCAGTACAGAGATTGAATGCTGTGGCGATCGCGCTTATAGTTCCGAATCGCTGGAATATCGAGGCCCTGGGGCGCATAAATCCCCCCTTGGGAATCACTCACCGCCACCACCCGATACCCCGCCCCATGGAGGAACAGCGCCAACGCCGCCCCCGCCTTGCCGAACCCTTGGATCGCCACAGTAGTATTGCTGGGATACTGCTCAAACAGGGGCAACAGGGTATTAATCACATTAAACGCCCCCATCGCCGTTGCGGTGTCCCGCCCTTCACTGCCGCCGAGGGCGAGGGGTTTCCCCGTCACCACCCCCGGACTGGCTTTGCGTTTAATAATCGAATATTGATCCATCATCCAGCCCATCACCATGGCGTTGGTGTAGACATCAGGCGCGAGGATATCAATATCGGGGCCGATGAAGTCAGCGATCGCATCAATATAACCCCGGCTCAACCGCTCCAACTCCTGCCGCGACAGTTCCTTCGGGTTGACCGTAATCCCCCCCTTCGCCCCGCCAAAGGGTAAATTTAACAACGCACATTTAAACGTCATCCAAAACGCCAAGGACTGCACCTCATCCAGGGACACGTTGGGGTGATAGCGCACACCGCCTTTGCCGGGCCCCCTCGTATCGTCGTAGCGCACCCGATACCCCTGGAACACCCGCAACGACCCATCATCCATCCGCACCGGAATCGACACCGCCAACCCCGCCTTGGGATGTTTGAGGCGATCGAGGGCATCTTTCGAGAGCGTCACATACTGCAATGCCTTCTCTAAACGGCTACTGGCATCGCTCAACAACGACAGAGAAGTTTGGTGAGAAACCGGGGTTGGAATCGTCATAGCTGTCCCGAAGTGAAAAGACTATAGTTCTATTAGACACGAGAAAAACAGTATAAAAATATACCAAAAATAAAACGTAATGGAATTTTAACGTTCAAAGTTTTCCCCTCAACCTGACAGTTTTGGGGGAACACGCAACAATGGTTAGAACAGGTGTTGAGGCAATGGCACAATCTCGACCATTGACGAGTCTTAGCGTGGGTCAGCGGGGAGTATCTTAACCGCCGTTCCGGTTTCTACCCTCAATAGTCTGAAAGAGTGTCAGTGAAACCTGTCGGGGTGGTTTGAGTCACAGCATTTTCTGGGTTGGGTTAAACGAGTAACGCCCTATGATGATTTTGATTGGAGTGTTGGCGGCGCTTTCGGCATCGGCTGCGGCTGGGATGCGAATTGCGCTTCCCTTGTTGCTCATTGGTTTGTTGCAAGGGGATTTATGGACGAGTGTGCCTCTGTTGGCGGCTGTGCATCCGCAGGTGGTGGTGGGGGTGCTGACGAGTTGGTCGCTGTTTGAACTCTTGGGGTCAAAAAAACTGCTCGGCCAGCGGGTCAATCAACTGGTGCAGTTGTGGTTTAGTCCGGTGGTGGGGGCGGTGATGGCGATCGCTGTCCTGCAACTCACCCCGATTGAGATTCAACCCATCTGGCCGATTGCGATCGTCGGGGGGTTGTTGGCGTTTGTGTTGAAGTTGGT
>CAZCWE010000588.1:0-545 GCA_964502285.1 uncultured Spirulina sp.
CCCAAGCGATCGCCGGGATGAAAAACGCCCGAATCATCCACCTCGCCACCCACGGCCTCCTAGAATCGGATCTCCGCTACGGCAGTTCCCTCGCCCTTGCCCCCACCCGCACCACAGACGGGTTTTTGACCCTCCGCGAGATCAACAACCTGGAGTTAAATGCCGATTTGGCCGTGCTCAGTGCCTGCGATACCGGGCGGGGCTGGACTGGGACGGGGGACGGGGTGATTGGTCTGTCGCGATCGTTCATTGGGGCGGGGGCGGCCAGTGTGATGGTCTCCCTGTGGGCGATTCCGGATCAACCCACGGCCACCCTGATGACCGAGTTTTACCGCAATCTCAACGCGGGCCAAGATGGAGCTAAAGCCCTGCGGGAGGCGATGCTAACAACGCGCGATCGCTACCCCAGCCCCAGCGCTTGGGCCGCCTTCACCCTCACCGGAGCCGTAGATTAGCGCCCCATTTATCCAGAACTCATGACCCGCCTTAAAAGGTTGTTCAGATCTGCGGTTGCGCCCCCCTTTGCCCCTTACCCTAGAAAAGAT
>CAZCWE010000588.1:555-2084 GCA_964502285.1 uncultured Spirulina sp.
ACGGCAACCCTGATGACCGAGTTCTACGGCAACCTCAATCAGGGTCAAGATGCGGCCCAAGCCCTGCGCCAAGCGATGTTGATCACCCGCGATCGCTACCCCAGCCCCAGCGCCTGGGCCGCCTTCACCCTCACCGGAGCCGTTGATTAATGCGATCGCACCTCCCTCGCAGGCCCATGCACCCGATTTCATCGCCCAGTCTTAAAAGGTTGTTCAGATATCCGGCGACCCACGGATTTAACCCTTACTCTAAACGAGGGAATTGATTCAGAACGGCCTCGTTTTCGCCTCGTTCCTGCGCCCTCTCGCGCCCGCCCACCCTGATGAATCCCAGAGCCTCTATTGTTGCCTAACCCTGGCGATCGCGTTCCCGTCAGCAGCGTTCCGAACTGATTACCCATCCAACATTTGTGGAGCTAACACAGATTCTATGACTCGTTTTCTAACCCGCATGGTGCATGGTCTCCATTTTAAAAATATCCGAGGGGATTGCTTTGGCGGCTTGACGGCTGCAATCGTTGCCTTGCCCCTGGCCCTCGCCTTTGGGGTGTCCTCCGGGGTTGGCCCCATTGCCGGACTCTATGGCGCGGTGTGTGTGGGCTTTTTTGCCGCCCTCTTTGGCGGCACGCCGTCGCAGATTTCCGGGCCCACCGGGCCGATGACCGTGGTGATGGCCTCCACCCTCGTTTCCCTCACCGCCCGCTACCCCGACACCGGCCTGGCCATGGCCTTCACGGTGATCATGCTGGGGGGGATCTTTCAGATTTTGCTGGGGGTCTTCAGCCTGGGTAAGTACCTCACCCTGATGCCCTACACCGTGATTTCCGGCTTTATGTCCGGGATTGGGGTGATTATTATCCTGCTGCAAATCGGGCCGCTGTTGGGCCACGCCGGCAGCGGCAATGTGGTGGACAATGTGATGAAATTGCCGAGCCTGATCAGCCACCTTGACCCGATCGCTGCCGGATTAGGGGCCTTAACCTTGGTGATTGTGTTTGCTGCGCCGCCTCGGTTGAATCGGATTTTACCCGCTCCCTTGATTGCCTTGGTGGTGGGTACTGTGGTGTCGGTGGTTGTCTTTCCCGATGCGGCGATCCCGCGCATTGGTACGATCCCCTCTGGCTTACCCACCCTCCATTTGCCGACGATGGAGTGGGCCACCCTTAAGGATATGGTCGGTTACAGTGTGATGCTGGCGATGTTGGGGGCGATCGATTCCCTGCTCACCTCTCTGGTGGCGGACAATATCACCCGCACCCAACATGATTCCAATCGCGAACTCATCGGCCAAGGGATTGGCAATCTCGTCTCTGGCCTCTGTGGCGGTCTGCCGGGAGCCGGGGCAACGATGCGCACGGTGATCAATGTCCAAGCCGGGGGCAAAACGCCGCTATCGGGGATCGTCCATGCGTTGGTCTTGGCGGTGATTGTGCTCAAAGCCGGCTCCCTCACCGAACCGATCCCCCATGCGGTGTTAGCGGGGATTTTGATTAAGGTGGGGATCGATATTATTGACTGGGGCTTTTTGC
>CAZCWE010000589.1:0-2081 GCA_964502285.1 uncultured Spirulina sp.
CCGACGGCTTAAATCTTCTCGCCCAACGAGGCGCGATCGCCACCCTCCAAACCCACCCCGCCCCGACGATCCTCACGCCCCACCTGGGGGAATTTCGTCGCCTCTTTCCCGATTTGGACGGGCGCGATCGCTGCCTTGCCCCCAGCGCAGCCGCGGCCCAAAGTGGCGCGATCATTTTGCTCAAAGGGGCGCGGACTGCGATCGCCCATCCTGACGGCTCCCTGTGGATCATCCCGGACAGCACCCCCGCCCTCGCCCGTGGCGGCAGCGGCGACGTGCTCACGGGCCTCCTCGGCGGCCTGATCACCCAACCCACCGCCCCCCTCCATGACATCACCGCCACCGCCGCCTGGTGGCACGCCCAGGCCGGTCGTCTCGCCGCCCAAACCGCGAGCGAACTCGCCGTCGATCCCCTGACCCTCGCCCAAACCTTACCCAAAGCGATCGCGACAGTGAGAGAATAGACCCGTTCTTTGTGCATGGTTGGACTTGCGATGGTGGCCTCAAATGCCCGTTGGTTACAGTTTTTTAAACGCCCGTCCCTCTCCCGACATCTGATGGTGATCGGTGCAGTGATCACGGGCTTGTTTATCCTGATCGCCCTCACCGCCCCCCTTCTCGCCCAGTGGGGCATCATCGCCGACCCCCAAGAATTCCTCACCAACCCCCTCCACGAACCCCCCAGCGCCGCCCACTGGTTCGGCACTAGTCGCCAAGGCTACGATGTCTTTTCCCGCACCCTCTTCGGCTCACGGGCGGCCCTCCATGTGGTGGTGATTGCCACAACTCTGTCGCTGCTGATTGGTGTGCCGTTGGGGTTGGTGAGCGGCTATCTGGGGGGACGGGTGGATCGCCTCTTGATTTTCCTGATGGACACGATCTACACCCTGCCGGGGTTGTTGCTGTCGGTGACCTTGGCGTTTGTGGTGGGGCGGGGCGTGTTTAATGCAGCGATCGCCCTCAGCATTTCCTATGTCCCCCAATATTTCCGCGTCGTTCGCAACCATACCACCAGTATCAAAACCGAACTCTTCATCGAAGCCGCCCGCGCCATGGGTGCATCCCCCCTCCATATCCTCTCGAAATACCTCTTCCTCAACGTCATCCAAAGCGTCCCCGTCCTCTTCACCCTCAATGCCGCCGACGCGATTTTAATCCTCGGCGGTCTTGGTTTCCTCGGTTTAGGCCTTCCCCCCGAAATCCCTGAATGGGGCTACGATCTCCGCCTGGCACTTGATGCACTGCCAACCGGAATCTGGTGGACGGCCCTCTTTCCTGGTTTAGCGATGACCTGCCTCGTCACCGGCCTCTCCCTGATGGGTGAAGGCCTCAGCGAAATTTTCAACCCCCCCACCGATCGCGGCAGTTAGCAAAACACGCGGTACAAAGGCTCATCCCCACTCCATCGATACAATCCCAAGGTAATAGAGATGCAACCGATCCCAAGCTCCCAACTCGTGCAAAAACTGGCGGCGTTTTCCGATGGCGCGATCGGGGGAAATCCAGCCGGAGTCTTGATTGCCGAACACCATCCCAGCGAACCGGAGATGAGAGCGATCGCCGCTGAAGTGGGCTTTTCTGAAACGGCCTTTGCCGCCCCGGTTGATGATGCCTTTCGCGTCCGGTATTTTTCCCCCGCCTCGGAAGTGCCCTTTTGTGGCCATGCCACGATCGCCCTCGGTGCGGCCTTAGCCCTGCAACGGGGAAACGGAACCTTTAAGCTCATCCTCAACGACGCAGAAATCACCGTAGACGGTCATCAACAGGATGGCATCATTGCCGCCGCCCTCCAATCTCCCCCCACCCACAGCACCGCCGCCTCGCCGCAACAGGTCTCCGAAGCGTTGCACCTCTTGGGCTACAGCCCCGACGATCTCGACCCCGCTTTACCCCCAGCCTATATCCACGGCGGTGCTAACCATCTCCTGCTCGGCCTCAACCGCCGCGACACCCTAGCCGCCCTGGAATACGACCTCGAAGCCGGTCGCGTCTTCATGGAGCGGGAAAACATCATCACCATTCTCTTGGCCTATGCCGAAACCCCCCAACGCTTTCACACCCGCAACCCGTTCGCCTCCGGG
>CAZCWE010000590.1:0-2073 GCA_964502285.1 uncultured Spirulina sp.
CTTTTGAGAAAAAGGGAACCTTAGGTGTCCTAAACTTTGTGACTACTGCTATAACGCTTGAGGCTAAACCCGAAGGGGCGATCGCGATCGCCCCTTCTCCTTTAACGGCCGAAGTGAGATCTAATGTTTCAGCACGATTCGATAGCGTGCTTTCCCGGCTTCGAGGTGGGCGATCGCCTCATTCACCTGGCTAAACTCAAACAGCTCCGTGACCGGGGCGAGGTTGTGGCGGGCGACAAATTCCAGCATGGTTGCCGTCGTGGCGGGGCTGCCGAGGGGACTACCGGAAACGGATTTTTGACCCAAAATGAGCGGAAACGCGCCCAATTGAATCGCATTGGGAACCGCACCAACAAAATGCAGCCGCCCCCGTGGCCGTAACGCATTCACATACGCACCCCAATCAAGATCCACATTCACCGTGGAGAGAATGAAATCCAAGGAACTGGCCACCGCTGCGATCGCATCCGGATCGCGGGAATTAACAATGTGATCCGCCCCTAGCTCCCGAATTTCCGCCGCTTTGGCCGGATTGCTAGAAAACGCCGTCACCTCACAGCCCCAAGCCTTGAGGAACTGCAAGGCCATGTGACCCAAGCCCCCAATCCCAATCACGCCCACCTGATCCGTCGGCTTCACGTCACATTGCACAATCGGGTTAAACACGGTGATCCCACCACAAAAGAGCGGGCCCGCCTTGGCCGGATCAATGCCGTCAGGGATCGGAATCACCCATTCGGCTTGGGCGCGGACGCGATCGGCAAACCCACCATAGCGGCCCACAATCGTCCCTTCTGCCGTGGCGCAGAGGTTTTGATCGCCGGACATACAGGGGTTGCAATGGAGACAAGACCGAGAAAACCAACCCAAGCCGACGCGCTGGCCGACGCTGAGGGTTGTGACGCGATCGCCCACTGCCGCCACCGTCCCCACCACTTCATGACCCGGCACGAGGGGATACGCACTCATGCCCCAATCATTTTTGAGCATACTCAGATCACTGTGGCACAGGCCGCAATATTCCACCTGAATTTCGACTTCTTCACTGGGTAATGTCCCTGGATCATATTCAAACGGTTCGAGGGTTCCGCTGGCGGTTGTGGCTGCGTAGGCATGAATCATGGTGTTGTTTTGTTGGAGACGACAGGGGCAAGGATGGGGAAGGGGTTCCCGGTGGTGCGATCGCTAATCAATCGAGATTGACTGGGGCCCCGATCCGTCACTTTCAGATGTTGTCTCGGCTTCACCCTCGACAGCCATGCCGTTTTGGGCGAGCCAGGTTTTGACCGGATCTTCGTTGAGATTGAGCCGGAGCGCACCCGCAAAAAAGCCACCGAAAAATGCTACCGGGTTCTTGAGGACTTCTTGACCAAGGGGGGTTAATTCATCAAACACAGTTCTTCTTTTCCGTTAATCAACGCTTGCCTGTTCGCATCTTAGCTTAGAAAAGTTTGCGAGCGTCACAAATCTTAATAGAATCAGAACTGGCAATCATTATGTTTCAGTCATTAAATCCTATGAATATCCGTGCTCTCCTTGGCCTTGTGGCCGGCCTATTGTGCTGTAGCTTGCTCTGGTTCTCCCCTCCGGCCTATGCGGGGAGTTCGTCATTGATTCGGGCCTATGATGATGTGCGCGTCACCACGAAAGACTTTCACGGTGCAACCCTCCAAGAGGCGGAATTCGCCAATACGAGTTTAGACGGGGCAGATTTTGCCGAGGCGGATCTGATTGGGGCGGTGTTCAACGGGTGCAGCCTGCGCGATGCCAACCTCCAAAATGCCGATTTTCGTACCGGCATCGCCTACCTGAGTGATTTTAAAGGGGCAGACCTCACCAATGCGCGTTTTTCCGAAGCGATGCTCCTGCGCTCCATCTTCACCGATGCCACGATTACCGGGGTTGATTTCACCGATGCGGTGCTCGATCGCGACCAACAAAAGCACCTCTGTGAACGGGCATCGGGCGTGAATCCGGTGACCGGAGCGGATACCTACGAATCCTTGGGCTGTTATTAGGAAAACGCGACGCAATTCATCGCAAGTCCGAGCACTGAGCGGAGTCCGAGCACTG
>CAZCWE010000591.1:0-2064 GCA_964502285.1 uncultured Spirulina sp.
TCGCGCCTTCGATTTCCACCGCCATAAACCGCGCCATCCCCCGCTGAATATAGGCTTTGGGGGAATTGGGTTGTCGTTGGATCTGGTGCGTCCAGTGGGCGATGCGATCGTGCAAATTTTGCAGCATGGGTCAGTTAAACCACTTGATACACGAGGGGCAACACCGCCCAGGCTTCCACATGAAAGGCGTAGTGATCGCTGTTGGTCTCCGCTTGGGTGAGGGGTTGGCTGGCGGCGTGGAGGTCTTTGAGGAGGGCTTGGGTGAGGGGGAGGGGTTCGTTGAGTTCGATAAAGCGATCGCCGTCGCCTTTGGGTGGGGGCAATTGGGCCAAATAGTGGCGCATGGTGGGGAACGGAGCCCGACTGCAAATGATATAGAGTTGGGTGAGTCCGGAGGTTCCCGCCATCAGACCGGTGAGGGTGGAGGTGGACGCAGCGGCATAGGGCAGCGTCAGGGTGGTATTGGCCTCAATCACCCAATGGGACGCATCACTCGTGGCGGGTGGATAGAGGGCGATCGCTTTACTGCGACTATCCAAACCCACCACCATCGTATAAAGGGGCTGATCGCCGAAATTTTCAATCTGGTACTGCACCATGCCCCCTAACGGCAGGGTCGTGAAGGCTTGGGTGTTGAGGTCAGCCGTGGGGGGGGCAACTTGGCGGCTGCGGCGGGTGGTTTGGACGGCCAAGAGACTGGGCTG
This sequence comes from uncultured Spirulina sp., assembly GCA_964502285.1. Classification (GTDB taxonomy): domain Bacteria; phylum Cyanobacteriota; class Cyanobacteriia; order Cyanobacteriales; family Spirulinaceae; genus Spirulina. Next base: position 705 of record CAZCWE010000591.1, read on the forward strand.
GGGTTTGATCAACCGTAACGAAGCCTGGACGGGCAGTTGGGAAGAGCCTGCATTGACCAATAAACGCCACCACTTGGCGGCGAGCAGGGTGGCAAAGGTGGCGGTGAGTCGGGTGACGGCGAGTTTCACGGCTTCTTCGGAACTGCCGACGGTGTTGGCGATGGGAACGCCCCCGGCGGAATACAGTTCGTAGCCTTGGGTGAGGTCTTTTTGGGTGCTGGCGATCGCCACTGGAGCGATGGAACCGCTGCGGCTGAGGAGATAGTCCGTGGCTTGTTCCCCCGCGAGCACCACATTGGCGACACTGCCGATATTGGCGAGGGCACTGGTGGCATCGACCCGTTCAATGCGTTGCAGGCTGTGATCGAGGGCGATGGTTAAGCCCAAATTACGCGGCAAGGCTCGCACCCATTCCTGGACGCGATCGCCCACTTGCGGCCGGGGTTCATTGGCCAAGGGTGTCGCCTTTGCCGTTAGTTTCGAGGCCGAGCGTAATTGGAGGATGCCCCCCACCTCGCCACTTTCCGTGAGCACCCGAAAGCGCGATCGCCCCTCGGTTTGGTTCCACACCCAAGGCACCATTCCCCCTAATTTCAACTGCACCTCATTGGAATTTTGTTCTACCGCCGCCACATACCCCTCCACTCCCGTCGGGGCGATGGGGGTCATCGCGTAGGGGAGCAACGCTTGGGGAGTCTTCGATTTACCCCGCAGGTACGGTTGTTGATCAGCCACCGGAACCAGGATTTCACTCAAATGCTTGAGGGTCACAAAAACCGTTGGCGAAGCGGTCATTTCCCAGAGCCACTGGGTGAGGCTGTAGGTTAACAAGCCCGCACTAAAGCCCCGCCAGCGGCCTTCGAGGGCCGCTTCACTGCCCAAGAGCACCCCCGGATATTGCTCCCACCGGGAGGCTGAGGAGCGACCAAGGCGTACTTTTTTGCCTAGGCGTTGGCGGAGTTGTTCGGCGATGGCTAATTCGGCTTGGCTGGGGTGTTCGGCGGGGGCATCGGGGTGAGCCCGCGATCGCCAACTGCCCTGGAGCAACTGCCCAAAACTCTGATAGGCCGTATCGAGCACCACCGTTACCCGCCGCGTCGCGAGAGATTGCACCAACAGCAGCAGGGTTTCTTCTAAAATGCCATTGCCCACCACTTCGGTCTCTTCGGCCGTTTCGCGGTCGACGGAAACGAGGCGATTGGTGAGGATCGTTTGTTCGGGATCGCGGTGGACTTGGGCCCCGTAGCCGCTGAAGTGAAAGACCACCGTATCGCCCTCTTGGGCCTGTTTGATTAAATGCTCTTGGAACGCCGTTTCAATGGTTTCGCGGGTTCCTTGTTGATCGGTAATCGTGACAATA
>CAZCWE010000592.1:0-2040 GCA_964502285.1 uncultured Spirulina sp.
GGGTGGGGCGATCGCGGGGCGTTGGTGGGGTTGGCTCCAGAGGTTGAGGAGGGTGATCACCGAGAGGGCGAGGGAGAGGATCACCCCCGACCAGAGCCAGGCGGTGGCGGTGTCGCCGGTTTCGACGGCGGTGTAGAGGGCGAGGGGGATGGTTTCGGTTTGGCCGGGAATGTTCCCGGCCACCATCAGGGTTGCGCCGAATTCCCCTAGGCCGCGGGCGAAGGAGAGCAACGCCCCCGCAAGGATGCCCCGACCGGCCAGGGGTAGGGCGATCGCACCCAAAATCCGCCATTCCGACGCGCCCAAAACACGAGCCGAGGCGATCAAGTGGGGATCGAGTTGCTCGAAGGCGGCGAAGGCGGTGCGATACATCAGGGGAAACGTGATGATGATCGCGGCGATCGCTCCCGCCTGCCAGGTAAAAATTAGATCCAAATTGAGCCGATGCAACCCTTGCCCCAAGGGACTTCGACGGCCCAACAGTTGCAACAGCAAAAACCCCACCACCGTCGGCGGCAGAATCAGCGGCATCATTAAAATCCCATCAATCAGGCTTTGATGTTTACCCGGATGGCGATAGAGGCCATAGGCCGCCATCACCCCCAAGAGCACCGTCAGCACGGTTGCCACCCCGGCAATTTTGAGGGAGATCCACAGCGGTGAACCTAGGTTCATGGTTGGAGATCGCTCCTCTGGAGGGGCACAAACCCATAGCTGTGGAACATCCGTTGGGTATCCGGTTGGGTCAAAAAGTCTAGATAGGCTTGGGCCGCGTCGCGATCGCGGGTCGTGCTCAGGATCGCCGCCGGGTAGGTAATTTCAGGATAGGTTTCAGGATCAATCGTAAAGGCAATCTGCACCGCATCGGATGTCTGGGCATCGCTACGATAGACAATGCCAACATCAGCATTCCCCGATGCCACAAAGGCCAACACCTGCCGGACATTTTGACCAAACACGAGTTTTTCTTGAACCTGAGGTAATAGCTGCATTGTGGTGAGCATGGCTTGGGCATATTGACCGGCGGGAACGGTGCGAAAATCTCCCACCGCAATCCGTTTAATCTCCGGTTGGGTCAAGTCTGTTAAGCGGGTGAGGATGGGGCGATCGCTCGGCATAATCAACACAAGGCGATTTTTGGTGATCAGGCGGCGGCTGTCTGGGTCAATTCGATCACTGCGCTCTAACTGATTGATATATTGCGGGGCAGCAGAGATCAAGACATCCATCGGTGCGCCTTGCTCAATCTGCTGGGTCAGTTTACCAGAGGCGGAAAAACTGTAGTTCAGGGCGATCGCGGGATGGGTCTTTTGAAACGAGGGGGCGATCGCCTCTAGCACATCGGTCAAACTCGATGCCGCCCCCACGAGCAGCGTCGTGGCCTTCGGCTGGGGACAGCCCTGCAAGCCGATCATCAAGGCCCAGAATCCCATCACTCCCATAATCCACTGCCGGAGGTGCGATCGTTTTTGGAGTCGTCCTTGCTTCACGGTGAATTTCAATACTATCGATCATTCAGGGTAACGAGATTTAGACAACATTGGGAGAAGATACAACGGATCTTCCATTCCCCTGATATCCTTGGGTGTGTTTGTTGTGTGAGGGGTTGTGTATTGGTTCTGGTTAATCTCTCGTTTTTATCAAAAAAACCGACGGGTATTTCCACCTATGCCCGCAATTTATACCCCTACCTGAAAACCCTTGACCCGATTCTCCTCACGCCAGAACCGGATTCGGCCTATCGTTGTCATCCAGTCTCCGCCCGGATGAGTCCAGACCACGGCATGATGGGCCATGGGTTGCGCCTGCTCTGGACTCAGTTTCGCGTCCCCAGTCTTTACCGCAAACTCCGCACGCGGTTGCTGTTTTCCCCGATTCCCGAAGCCCCGATCTACAGCCATTGTCGCTATGTGGTGATGGTGCATGATTTGATTCCGTTGCGGTTCCCGAATCCGCGATCGCGCCTCAGCTATTACCACCGCTTCATCCTGCCCCAAGTCATCCGCCAAGCCCGCCACATTATTTGTAATTCCCAATCCA
>CAZCWE010000593.1:0-1423 GCA_964502285.1 uncultured Spirulina sp.
CACTCGTCTGATTCACTGGCGCACCAGTGCCCGTTTGGGCAATCTCCAAGTGCGCGAACTCGAAGTTCTCACCAGCGGCCGCGAGATGCTGATCGCCCTCGATAGTCATGCCGTTTGGACCCACGATGACTTTGAGCAGGCCGTGATTGCCGCCGCCTCCCTATATTTCTATGCCAGTCGGGCGCAACTCGCCGTCACTCTGTGGACTGCTGCTACCGGCATCGTGCAAGGGAATCGAGTGGTGCTCGAAACCTTAGCCGCTGTTCAATACCAAGAAGCACGCCAATTTGAACGCCCCGCCGATATGCCCCTCCTCTGGTTAACTCCATCGGCACAGGCTCCCAAACCCTTGCCCGCCGGGAGTTTAACCCTGCTCTTTGGGTCAAACCCCGCCCCAGCCGCCCAAACACCGACAGTGGTGATTGAGCGCGATCGCCCCCTGATCGAACAACTGAGCCAACCCTTGCACAGCCGTTGATTGCAGCTATTCCGTTGCTCTTCACATAACACTCAAGCGATCAGGTGTGCGATCGCCTGGTGTATTGGTGAGATTGCATCTATACCCCTGCAACTCCATGACGCTCAAGGGCCAACTGAATCAGTTGATCCACCAAGTCCGGAAACGGAATGCCAGAGCTTTCCCACAATTGCGGATACATACTCAACGCCGTAAAACCAGGCAGGGTATTGATTTCATTGATAAAAACCTCCCCCGTTGCCTCCACATAGAAAAAATCCACCCGCGACAGTTCCGCAGCATCTACTGCTTGAAATGCTTGGATCGACATCTTCTGGATTTTTTGAACAATAGCATCTGGTAATTGAGCTGGAATGGTGAGCGTGGCCCGCCCATCGGTGTACTTTGTTTCATAATCATAAAACTCGGCATCAAAGGTGATTTCCCCCACCACCGACGCTTTGGGGTGTTCATTGCCCAATACCGCGCATTCCACCTCGTGGCCCACCACCGCCGCTTCCACCACGAGGCGATGGTCAAACTGAGCCGCTTCCTTTAATGCCACTTCCAACTCAGGGCGCGTCTTCACCTTTGCAATCCCCACCGAAGATCCAAGATTCGCCGGTTTGACAAAGGCGGGGTATCCCAATTGAGCTTCAATATCAGCACACAGCGCGGGGAGATCCGCCTCAGGGCCGGAGAGTTGCGATCGCATCACCTCCACATACTGCACCTGCGTCAACCCCACCGCCGCAAACGCCGTCTTCATCGCCAACTTATCCATCCCCACACAGGAGCCCAACACACCACTCCCCACATGGGGAACCTGCATCAACTGCAACAACCCCTGAATAGAGCCATCCTCCCCATTCGGGCCATGCAAAATCGGAAACCACACATCCACATCCGCCGCCTGGGGAGGAAACTGCCAGCGCGATCGTTTCGCCTCCGACGAGAGCGGAATAT
>CAZCWE010000593.1:1433-2040 GCA_964502285.1 uncultured Spirulina sp.
GCAGGCCGATGCCTTCGCGGATGCCGGGACTGGACTCGGTCTGCAAGGTCAGGGACGGCGCCAGGTCGACTTCCACCGCGATCGCTTCGCCTCCGACGAGAGCGGAATATCCGCAACATCTAACGTCGCATCTAAAACCTGTTGAGCCAGTTCCGGGCCCTGCCACACCCCATCCTTCTGGATATAGAAGGGCATTACACAATACTTACTCTGATTTTCTGGTGTCGAGAAGCCTTTAGCGAGCGATCGCGCCGAAACAATCGAAACCTCATGCTCCCCCGAACACCCCCCAAACAACAACCCCACATTTAACTGCTGCACCATACCCATACAATCCTCCTGCGATAGAACAAAACCCCTTGTGAAATCACGCACAAGATTCCCGCGATTCTACCACCACTCACCTTCAACACTTCCCGTAACTCCACCCCCAGATTCAAAGTAGTGCATTTTAACTATACTAGAGAGGTTTTCTGAAAATAATAAAAAAACATCAAGAGCCTCAAAGGCTTGCCTGCTATGGGTTCTAGTGATTCCTGGCTAATTATCGCAAAAAAAACCTGCGGAAGGGGGTTGACAGTCCAAGGGAGGATAGATATATTGATAA
>CAZCWE010000594.1:0-2016 GCA_964502285.1 uncultured Spirulina sp.
CCTAGTCCGGGCCCAAGGTGCGATCGCGCAAGTGGCCGAAACCATCACTGCTCAACTCCCCCTGGATTTTTGGACAATTGACCTCCGCGCCGCGATCCAAGCCTTGGGCGAAATTACCGGCGAAGATGTCACCGAATCCGTGCTCGATCAAATTTTCAGCCGCTTCTGTATCGGGAAATAGACGGACGGTAGGATTTGGTGTTAGCTCTCTGTCTCTCGTTGGCTGTAGCGAGGATTCGTTTAAAAATCCAGTAGTAACAAAAGATGGCTATAGTTAAGACGCAGATTTATTAGGATATTTAATACTTCTTTTAGATCAAACGAGATGGTCGAGGGCTGAGGGTCGTCGAAGCCCGGCCGCTTACCCTTTGACGACCCTCAGGGTGCGCTGGTTGAATGTCCCAACTATCTCTCTCGTTGCTATCTCACTCAGGGCTGAGGAGGATTTGGGGTAAATTAACGATCGCATTCCAAAGATCTTGGGGGCCAATGCCGAGGGTGACTTGCAGCACCACCAAGATCACCGCCACGGTAAACGCCGTTTGGACGCTGGTTTTCAGCACCTTTACCAGCCAGGTAAACACCAGCCAAGCGATCGCGAGGGCGGCCAAAAGCAGGAGAATTTCCATAACAATTCAGAGGCGAACTTAGCGCAGGGCAACGGTGGTTTTTTCCAAAGCAGCGAGGGCTTCAATGGCGGCTTGGCGGGCCCAGCGATCGGCTGCCAGGATATCGTCAAGACTGGGGGTGCTCATGTTTTGGGGGGTGAAGCGATCGCACACCTGTTCAATCAGGCGGGGAATATCCAGGAATTTCACCCGTTCCTCTAGGAACATCGCCACCACTTGCTCATTCGCCGCATTCAACACCGCCGGCATCGCGCCCCCCGCTCGGCCTGCCGCATAGGCCAGTTGCATACAGGGATATTTGGCGTGATCCGGTTCCCGGAAGGTTAAATCCCCAGCCTTGACGAGATCCAGCGGTTCCCATTGGGTGGGGAGGCGATCGGGGTAGGAGAGGGCATAGAGCAGCGGCAGACGCATATCCGCCCAGCCCAACTGCGCCAAAACCGAGGTATCTTGCACCTCGATTAGGGAATGAATAATGCTTTGGGGATGGATGACGATATCGATGTGGTCGTAGTCCATGCCGAAGAGATAATGGGCTTCGATCACCTCTAACCCTTTATTCATCAGGGTTGCAGAATCAATGGTGATTTTTTGCCCCATCGACCAGTTGGGGTGTTTGAGGGCATCGGCAACGGTGACTTGGGCGAGTTTTTCCACGGGGAGATCGCGGAATGCCCCCCCGGAGGCGGTGAGGATGATCCGTCGGAGGCCGCCCTCTGGCACGCCCTGGAGACATTGGAAGATGGCGGAATGTTCGGAGTCGGCGGGGAGGAGTTTCGTGCCGTGTTTTTCCACGAGGGGGAGGACGACGGGCGCACCGGCAATCAGGGTTTCTTTGTTGGCGAGGGCGATGTCTTTCCCGGCTTCAATCGCCGCCAGGGTGGGCAGGAGTCCGGCACAGCCGACGATTCCCGTCACAACACTCTCGGAGTCCCCATAACGGGCCACTTCCACGACTCCGGCTTGGCCCGCGAGGATAATCGGTTGGGGGTCAAGGTCTGCGATCGCCGCCTTCAGTTCCGGTAATTTACTCTCGTTTTGGATGGCGACGATTTCCGGTTTAAATTGGCGCACTTGGGCGGCGAGGAGTTCCACATTGTTGCCCGCTGCTAAACCGACAACGCGGAATTGATCGGGATGGTGTTCAACAATATCGAGGGTTTGTGTTCCAATGGAGCCTGTGGAGCCGAGGATTGCGATCGCTTTCACAATAACTGTACCGTTTGTAACGTCAATAATAATTTTTTTAGAATTAGTTAAAACTGTACTACGGATTCGCCCATTCCAAGGTCTGGTATAGTGATCCCCGACCTTGGGATCACAGCGCGGCACGATCGTGCCGCGCTGGATCTGTCCCGTTCTCTACTGCTTGTCTATGTCTATCGCA
>CAZCWE010000595.1:0-1984 GCA_964502285.1 uncultured Spirulina sp.
GTCCCCGGCCTCGCCTTCAAACTCGAATGTTTCCTCCAAGCGGGCTACAGCAACACCTACGGCCTCCGCACCTATTTCACCCTCGTCATCGCCACTCTGTTGGGAACCTTGGCGTTTTTCTTTGCAAGAACGGTAAAGCGAGGGGGGCAACTCCTGTTGGGGGCGATCGCCTTTGGGCCGGTATTGGTGGCGATCGTCACGTTTACCTGTATCGCCCTGGGCATTGAACAAGCACTGCCCAAGGTGCTGATGTTCAACAACTTTGAGATTTTTGCCTTCGATCGCTTTGCCCAAGTCTTCGGCAACCCCAGTTGGGTCTGGCCCTATTTCGCGCCGGGACTGGCGATCGCAATTTGGCGCATTTTTTCAGTCCAACGCTACGGCCAACGCTTGATTGCCCTCAATGTCGGCCTGCTGTTAATCAGTGGAATCCTGTGGTCACAGCAAAGCGGGGGGCTGGTGCTCTGTGCATTATATTTGCTCGCCTGTAATGGCTATGCGCTGTATCTCACCCATCGGCGCATCTTTTGGGGCTTGAGTGGCCTATTGGCGGCGGCTCTGTTCATGGTGCTCAGAAACGACACACTCATTCAGTCCATCCTCGCCCAAGACACCCCCTTTATTGAGCAACAACGCCTCAAAATCTGGGGATCGGCCTTGAAAATGTTTCGGGATTCGCCGGTTTTGGGTCATGGCTATGCCAGTTGGTTCCAAACCTTGAAGCAGTACGGTGCTGGGGTGGGACTGTTTGACACGGCGCATAATTTCTATGTGCAGGTTTTGGCGGAATTGGGCTTTTTCCATACGCTTTTAATTTGGATTGCGCTGGTGTTGATTGCGATCGCAGCCCTGCCCCCACGCAATGATCACCGTCAACCTTTATTGCTGATCAGTTTGGGGATCGTTTCCTTTATCGTGCCCACCGCCGTTCAGGAAATTGACTATTTACGGCCGATTTTTTACATCCATGCCCTATTTTGGGGAACCCTCATCGGTGCTCGGTTGAGCCATGCGCCAGCACGGGACGCAATGCCAAACAATCGCGTCAGTCTCATTGCCTCAGGGCGACAGGCTCTCAACACGCGACTGCACACTGTAGATTTCTTGAAACGTGATTTTTTCAATCAATCGGTCACCGCAATCATCGCCAAAATTGCGCGATCGCTCCTCTCCCTACTTCATAAAATCGGCATTCATCCGCGATACAAACATGGTCTTGTATCCCTGACCACTGTTGCGAGTGTGGGTTTACTTTTTTGCCTGTTGAATTTTAATTTGGGGGCATCGGTTTTTGAAGCGGATGTGGCACAACCGGGTTTTATTGCCCGTTGGTTTGGCCCCCAGGTGCGGCTGGCCGTCTTTGGTCGTGCGGATAAATCCTATTCCATCTACTCGGCAGGCCCCCAACTTTACCCAATGACGGCTCAGATGAGCGATGGATTTGAGGTGGTTGTAGACAGTGCGGCGGATGAACTGTGGCTATCCCCAGAAAATGGCAATGTGTTGGTTCCCAAGCACCATACCTACCGCTTTGACCCTGTGTTTGGGTCTGGGAGTCGGTGGGTGAGTGTGCTGACGCCGCCGCCGTTTGTGCAGTCGAATTTAGGGATGGCGTGGTCGCGGGGGATGGGGCCGTGGGAAGAGTTTGAGGGGGTGACGGGGCGATGGTGTGGCGCGGATTGTTGGTTTGTGGCGAAAAGTTGCGGCGGGCGCGATCGCCTCAATTTAACCCTGGCCGTTCCTCGGCCTGATCTGGATTCTGATAGCGCGATCGCTGCCGAATTGACTACCTATTCACTCCCGATAGACACACAATTTTCGCGCCAATCCCTCGGCGGCATGACCCAACCCTTGAGCCAAAAAACGCTCCAACTCAGCCCCCAAGACCCCCTCACCATTGCGGTGGAAGGTGCGACAGATACAGCCTGGTACTTAGTCCATGCCGAAACATTTTCGACCTTTACCGAGCCGCCAGCGGATGAAA
>CAZCWE010000596.1:0-1978 GCA_964502285.1 uncultured Spirulina sp.
CCCGCCAATCCGCCTCAGTCTGTAAATCCGCCGCCCCGAACCGCGCCACCCGCCGCCGCTCCAAATAGCCCCCCACCGTCACCCCAACGATATAGCGCGTAATGTAGGCCGGAGTGTAGAAAACCCCCTGCTTTTTGCGCTGGCCCTGCTTCGCGTCGTAGGTTTCATCTTGAGCCAATGCCCGCAACTCTTCTAAATCCGTCACCGACTGCTCAAAAATCCGCCCCAACACATCCACCGACACCTCATCGGCATAGTCGTACTGCGTCAGCGCATTCATCCGGCCACAGAGCAGATCACTCACCGTCAATTCCTCATCCAACAGCGGATCAGGCCGAAACAAGCCGCCGTTATATTCCGGAATCGGCGGATCGTCTGGATTGCCTGCATTCACCCACCGAAACACCGCCTTATAATTCTCCCAAATCGGCCGGGGATAGTAGGGATCATGATGGTCGTGGGCCTTGCGCAGGGTTTGGCGCGGCAATAATCCCCGATCTTCACAGAACGCAATGAACAGGATGCGATCTAAAACCTTTTGGGCCTTTTCCACGAGGATTAAATCGCGATTTTTGCGCCGCAGCTTGCTGATGGCCTGGAAATGTCGGGCTAAGTCAATGCGGAGGGCTTTGTAGTGGGTGTAGAGTTCTTCGGTGACGGTGGCTTCCTGTTGGTCGGACTCTTGGAGGAGGCGATCGCACCGGGAGGCTTGATCGGCGGTGCTGGGTAAAAAGTTTTTCCGATAGAGCAGAAAAAAGAAAAGCTTAAATTGCTCTAGATTGGCGAGGTCTGCTAAGGCGAAGACTTGAGCGTAGGCGGGGGTTTTGTCCACATGGTAGAGGCGCAATTCTCGATAGTTTGAGACAATCACCCACTTGCAGCCGGGGGTGTAGTTGGCATAACGCCAGCCTTGATCCACGGGGGATTCTTGGCGGCTGCCGGCTTTGTCGAGGTTGGTTTTTGCGCCTTTGAGTTCGATGGGGGCGATGATGCGACCATTGAGGGCGGTTTGGCCGGGAGGGGATGGCGTGAACAGACCCAGGGCGGCATCGGCAGATCCGCCACCGGCTGCGATCGTAGCTTCGGCGTGGATTTGCCAGGTTTCCCCTTGGCTGCTAATTACGGAACGATAGCCGAGGACGGTTTGAAAGATGTCGCGCAAAAATTCGCCGTGGAGGGAGACTTCTTTAATGGTGTCGAGGGTTCCGCTTTGGATGCGGTCGATCCAGCGGTTGATGATGGCGTGGCGATCGCTGAAATCCAAGGGAAAACTATAGGCTCGCACCGCGTTTTTGAGGAGCTTCGGCTGAAAGAGGGGGATGAGACGAGACATAATCAAACTCGCAGAAATACGCTGCTATCCTAGCGCGGGGGCGCGGTTAACCTGTGGGTCGAGGCGTTCTCCTGCGGAGCCGCGATACGAACGGTGACAGCCCTCAGCAATTCAACAATCAACCCTTCGCCCAATTACTGCACGATTTTGCCCATGTAGTCGCGCCAGAGTTGGGCGGCGTTGCTGCTGCTGCCACGGGTGGGGCTGTTGTCGTCGTTGCCGAGCCAGATGCCCGTGGTGAGGTTGCGGCCGGGGACATAGCCGATAAACCAGAGATCAACGGCGTTATCGGTGGTTCCGGTTTTGCCCGCTTCGCCGTAGCCGATCGCGGCTCGGCTGCCCGTGCCGCCTTGGATCACACCTTGCAGCAGCGTCGTGAGGGTTTGGGCGATGGGGGCGCTGAGGGCTTCCCGTTGGCCGGTGCGGTCTTGGCTGGCATCGTAGATGACGCGGCAGGTTTGGGGGTCTTGGGGATCGACACAATCGCCGCTGTCAAGGACGCGCTTGATGGCGTGGGGGCGGTTCCATTGACCGTTGTTAGCGATCGCCCCATAGGCCCCGGTCATTTCCAAAACATTTGTTTCACTTTCGCCCAACACCAACCCCGGCGACGATCGCAACTCCGACCCAATCCCCAACCGTCGC
>CAZCWE010000597.1:0-1978 GCA_964502285.1 uncultured Spirulina sp.
GATCCACTCGGCGACCACCGTGGCACGGGTCGCCTCGCGTTTGAGCAAAAGGACAGCCTCTTTGTAGGCATCCTCGGCCTCTGCGTACGCCTCGACGAAGTGCCGTGCCATGCGTTTGGATGCGCCGGGGAGGCGCAACTCTGCGCCCGTTCGAGGCTGAACGATCAAGGTCGACCAGAAGAGGCCTGGTTCTTCGCGAACCCCGTCGATCTGAGTGTGGAGGAGGCGTTGGGTCGCGGTGATCGCCCCGTGGGGATCAGTCGGGTCGAAGAGATAGCCGTTTTCGCCGTCGGTGACAATGTCAGGAATGCCGCCGGAATTGGCTGCGACGACGGGGCAGCCCGCCGCCATCGCTTCGAGGAGGACGAGGCCGAGGGTTTCAGTGCGGGAGGGAAAAATAAAGGCATCGGCGGAGGCAAAGGCGGAGGCGAGTTCCATGCCTTGGAGGTAGCCGACGAAGTGGGTGGCGGTTCCGGCGAAATGGGTTTCGAGGGTGGCGCGATGGGGGCCATCGCCGACGATCGCTAAACGCGCAGCGGGGATTGCTTCGAGGACGGGCTTGATGTTTTCGATTTCTTTTTCCGGGGAGACGCGACCGACGTAGAGCAGGAGGGGGCTGTCGGGGTGGCCGACGGAGAGGCGATCGCGCATTTTCGCCGTAGCCAAACTCGGCTGAAACATTTCCGTATCCACGCCCCGCTGCCAAAGATGTACCCGCTCAATGCCGTGGCTGGTGAGTTCGTTGACCATGGCGCTGGAGGTGCAGAGATTGAGTTGGGCTTGATTGTGGCCCGCTTTGAGGAGTTCCCAAAAAAGGCCTTCTAACGCGCCAAAGCCATAGTGGTGAAGGTATTGGGGCAGGTGGGTATGGTAGGAGGCAACAAGGGGAATATCGAGGAGTTTCGCGTAGTAAATGCCCGCCAAGCCGAGGACAGCGGGATTGACCACATGGATCAGATCGGGGTTGAAGGTTTCGAGGGCTTGGCCAATGGCGGGGCGGGGCAGCGCAATTTTTAACTCTGGATACATCGGCAGCGGAAAGGCCGAAAGTCCCTCAATTTTTGCCCCTTTATGCTCTTTTAAGCCACCATCTGGGCAGAAGATCAACACTTGATCGCCGGATCGCTGGAGGTAGTCGATCGTGTGGCGCAGACGAGTGACGATCCCATCAATTTTGGGTAAAAAGGTTTCGGTAAAGAGGGCAATGCGCATACAAGGTTCAGAGTCGTGATTGGATGGCTAGCTGCTATTATTTCATCTTGTTTCGCCCCTGGAACATTTTTTTGGGGGATGCGATCGCCCCCCTCCCGGAGTCCCGTCAGACTCAACCGCAGACTGTTCAGCCGCCGCCCGATGATCACCGTACCCTGCGACGGTATGCACCGGCTTAGGCTGGGGCGGATGTCGATGTTAGAGTTAGGGATGGTGAAGTCAGGAACACTGGGCAAACAATTGTGCAGAAGGTAGAACCCGCGAATGAATGATGTAATCACGCAAGCACAGCAGGGCAGCATTGCCGCGATAATTCAGATTTTGAATGAAGCCCTGATCGAACGGGGTGTCAGAACGCGGGCGGTTTTGGCGGATGGTGTTTTGCAAATGTTGTGCGAAGCGAGTACAGACCTTCAGCTTGAACAGGCGACCCTGGTGCCGAAAATCCGCGAAATTCTCGAAGGCATTGAACCCCGCAATATTCGGCGGGTCAACATCTGTAGCCGCATTGCCCAAGAGCAGCAATTGATGTGGCTCGAAGACATGGCGAAAAACCCAGACAGCCATCTGCTCTGGTCAGAAGAAATCGTGCTCCACCGTCCGCACCTCTGGCGACGCTTGCTGCGCGGCATCACCCCGCCCGCGCTTCCCATCACCCAAAAACCGACGGTGGCGTTGAATGTGCCGGTGATGCGCTCAGGGTTATCGCCGATGGTGCGCAATAGTGTGGGGTTGGTGATTCTCTGCGGGGTGAGTTTTGCGGCGG
>CAZCWE010000598.1:0-1977 GCA_964502285.1 uncultured Spirulina sp.
CCTCCGTCACTGATGCTCCAAACTATCCCTTCACTGTAACGCTTTCACTGGGGGCGGATCGTTATGATAGCCGCTGCCGGAGTTGGGCGCTGAGCCAATCGATCGCGCTCACCATGATCAGGATTAAACCCAAAATCGTCGCCAAGCGGCCAAAATCCAATAACTTTAAACTGACTAACAATTCATAACCAATCCCCCCCGCCCCCACAATGCCCAGGATGACGGACGATCGCACATTGAATTCCCATAAATAGAGACTAATCCCCACCAAGCCCGGCAACGCTTCCGGTAACACCGCAAAGGTAAACGTCCGGAGGCGATCGCACCCCGTCACCTCAATAGCCTCGATCGGTTCTGGGGGCAAGGTTTCCAAGACTTCGGCGTAGAGTTTCGCCATCGACCCCGTGGTGTGGAACGTCACCCCCAACATCCCGGCAAAAGGCCCCAACCCCACCACCGCCACAAAAAACAGCGCAAAAATGGCTGTATCAATGCCCCGCAACAGATTCAACAGCCCCCGCAACGGCAGCGCGATCGCTGTTGCGGGCGTTAAGTTGCGGGCAATCAGGAGCGACAACGGAAACGCCAACAGGATCGCGAACCCCGTGCCGAGGAGGGCGATCGCTAAGGTTTCCCAAATCGCCACCATAAAACTCGGCAACTCTGAAAAATCCGGCGGCCACGATCGCGTCACCCACGACCCCAAACGCGGCAACCCCGTCACCAACTCCCACAGGTCAATTTCCGTCGTGCGCACCGCAGCGATGAGGATGGCGATCGCTACCCCGATGCCCACGCCGCGCCCCACCCACCACCGCCTGCCCCGGCGACGCTGTTCTAGGCGCAGAATCTGATCGAGAGGGTCTGCTGTGGGAGGAGTTTGGGTCTTTGCCATGGGTCACGGGTGGGGGTTAGTTCAAGATGTCCACCGCCTTACCGGCCGCTTGGATCGGGGCATAGTTTTTGCCGTCGGACTTTACAAACCCGGTGTAGTTTTCCGGCAGCAGTGCCTTGGCCTCAGCGGGAGAAATCCCCACGAGGGCGGCTTGTAACCCCTCCATCACCTCGGCGGGTAAGCCCCCGCGCACCGCGATCGGGTCATTGGGCAGGGGGTCGGATTCCCAGATGATTTTGAGGTCGTCGCGGTTGATCCGCTCGGTGCTAGCTAATACATCGAGGTTGCGATCGTAGTCCGAGGCGATGTCCACTTGGCCGCTGAGGACAGCGATCGCTTGGGCGGCGTGGGAAGCCCCTTCGCTGTAGTCAAAGACCTGTTTGGGGTCAATGTTGCGGGTTTTAAACTCGGCGGTGGGAATCAGCCAACCGGAGGTAGACCCCACATCGGCAAGACTGAGTTTTAATTGTTCCCCGGTCTGGCTTTGGGCGATCGCCTCGTCTAAGGTGTCAAAGGGCGCATCAGCCCGGGCCATCAATACCGAGTGATAGGTGGGGTTTTCGTTATAGTTCACCGTGGCGATCGCTTTAATCTCCGGCGTTTCATGGTTCGCCAACACATAGCCCCACGGCCCCAGCCAGGCCACATCCAACGTGCCCGCCCGGAGTGCCTCGGAAATCCCCACCCAATCCTCGGTCACGGTCACATCAGCATCTCGATCCACCGCCGCCGCCAGGGTTTCAAAGAGGGGGTTAAATTGGTCGCGGGTTTCGTTGGGGGTGGGGAAATAGGGGCCAACGCCAAATTTGAGCGGTGCGGCTGCGTCAGCGTCGAGGTTGGGGGGAGTGCCACAGGCAACGGCCAACACCATCACCATCAGCCCCAACATGACGAATTCAACGTATCGTTTCAGGGTGTTTAACATGATGTATTGATTGCAGGATTAAAAACGAAAGTGCCCCGGTTGAACTCACCCCACTAGCACGCTATTGCTTATACATAACGTTCAAGTGTTGGCCTAAGTTGCGATTGATCCCCCTGAATCCCCCTTTTTAAGGGGGACTTTTTCCGGTTCCCCCCTT
>CAZCWE010000599.1:0-930 GCA_964502285.1 uncultured Spirulina sp.
CCGAAATCACCAACGCCACCAACCCCACGCCAAACAACCCCCGCGAAATCAGAGTGAGGATTTCCTGTTGTTCGGCGATCGCGGCGGCATTGTGCCAGGCATCAAACTCGCGATCGGGGAATTGGGTCGCCAAAAATTGTAGCCATTCTGCCTGTTGAGCCTCTAGATGCCGCCAATTCGTTGGCCGCAAACTGAATTCCGTGATTCGTTCTTGGCCCATCTGAGCATAGGCCAAACTCAGGGGCGTGAACAGCAGTGACCAGGTACGACCCCCCTGCTCAAACGGCTTCATTTCAATCACCCCCACAATCCGGTAGGTCTCGCCCATCACGATCAGGGATTGACCAACGGGATCTTCCTCGGGAAACAAAACCATCGCAGCGTCCTGCGCCAACACCCCCACCTGACGAAAATCCTGCATCTCTTGGGCGGTAAAAAATCGCCCTGCCACCATATCTAAGCGGTTCACTTGGGGAAAGTTGGGGGTCACGGGGTTGGTGATCACAAAGGTTTCTTGCCCGTTGTGACGCACCGTAACGAAATATCCCATGGTACTACTGGTACTCTCTTCCACACCGCCCAGGCGGGCGATCGCTTGGGCTTGTTCGCGGGAGGTGATGCCGGGGTCAATCTGGATGAAGAGTTGCGGGGCGATTTGGGCGTTAAGTTGGCGTTCGATGATGTCTCGGCTGATGGTCTGGACTTGCAACGTACCATTGACCGCAAGCACCCCCATGAAGATCCCCACGGTGGTTAAAACCGAGCGGATCGGGTTGCCGCGCAGGGCGTTGAGGGTGACGAGCAAGAGATTGCGGGGGGAAAGGGCCATGGGATCAACTCCGGAGGGCTTTGACGGGATCAAGGCGACTGGCCCGCAGGGCGGGGGCGACACTCGACCCAATCCCCACCGCGATCGCAGCCCCTAAGGCC
>CAZCWE010000599.1:940-1975 GCA_964502285.1 uncultured Spirulina sp.
CAGCACCGCATTGCGGCCATTAAATTCATAGGCGGGTAATCCAAAGGGTTCATAGCGGGTGATGCCGAGGGTGACTCCTTCGATGGTGGCGATCGCAATCACGCCCCCCACCACACTCACCACCACCGACTCTAAAACAAACTGCAAAAGCACATCCCCCTGGGTCGCCCCAATCGCCCGCCGCAAACCGATTTCTTTTGTTCGTTCGAGGGTGCTGGCAACGGTAATATTGGCAATGCCAACGCCCGCGATCGCTAAGGCGATCGCCCCCACCCCCAACAGCGATCGGGTTGCGGTGCTCAAGGTCTCTTGATCCGCTTGGATATCGGACACATTACTCTCGGTGTACGGCCCGTCAAAACTCGCGAACGGCCCTTGGGTGTATTCCGGATGGCGTTGTTGAAGCAGGGTTTTGACTTGACCTTCGATACGATCCAAATCCCCTAGCTTTTCAGGACGCACCAAAATATAATCCACCGCTTGCCGTCCTGTCAGCGCCATTTGGGTGTTGAGAGGAATCACCATTTCCCCCTCCTGTCCCTCTTGCCTCTCGCTGATCTTTGTTTCCATCACCCCCACCACCTGCCACGCCATGCCGCTGAGATACAGATTCGCCCCGATGGGATTGCGATCGCCGAACATCTGCTGCACCATCGTTTGATCAATCACCACCACCGAGCGATAGTCCTCAAAATCCGTGGCATTGAGGGGGCGACCTTGGACAATGTTCCGGCCGGTGGTGGCGAAGTAGGTGTCACTGACCGCCATGCCTTGGACAGCAACGGCACGATCTTGATAAATGGCGGTTTGTGACCACCCTAACCCCATCGCTGCACTCACCGAAGCAATTCCCCTTAACTCGGTTTGAATCGCCTCTAGATCCGATAGTTGTCCCCGCCGCCAGACAAAGGCTTGGACGCGGGGGGCTTCCCGTTCGGCAAAGCGTTGTTGAATGCGCTGGCGGGTGATGTGTTGGACTTGGAGGGTGGCGCTGGTGGCGGCAACACCGAGGAAAATGCCCAATCCGGTTAATCC
>CAZCWE010000600.1:0-1970 GCA_964502285.1 uncultured Spirulina sp.
CCCGTAGCCGCTAGCCGTCTGCTGTTGGGCATAGTCTGAGGTGGCGACGATCAACCGTTTGCGGGTGACTTGGCGGGCGTGGTGGGCGCAAGATTTTTCGATGTAGGCGTCGGCGGTTTGGGCGTAGTCCGTATAATGCACGGACAAATGGGGGGTGTAGTCTTCGGTGTAGGCTTTTTCGCGGCGATTGTACGCATCAAAGACCACTTGAGTTTGATAGTCTTGCAAGGCGGCGTAGTTGATCAATTGTTCGATGAGGCGATCGCGGGCCGCATCGAGGCCGTCTTGATGTTGGAGTTGTTTTAAATCGGGCCAAGCCCCGATCATGTTATAGCCATCGACCAGGAGACGAGCAAAAAAACGGGGAGCAGTCATGATTGCGGTTTGCGTCTAAGAGCGTCATAAAAACAGCATTAACAATAGATAAGGCCGGGCTTCACGATCGCAATTTTGCGATCGCCACAACTCAACACGGTTGTCATTTCAGCAATGCACCAAAATCGCAACCCTGAACAATTGTGCCCCAAAACCTTGATCTAATGTTAACAATGATTGCAGGGTGTAACTGAATCAATGGCAACAAAATCCGGAATAACGCCCCTCAAAATCAGCCCTAACCCTCTTGATTCGGGCAGTCCTGTTCCCAGAAACTCCATCCGAGAAGTATGACGTTTTCGCAAACTTCATGACAGCATGACAGCCTTAGAACTGGTTTAAAAAGCGAAGGTCACTGCTGTATAACCGGCGAATATCATCAATGTGGTGCAGCACCATCGCAAACCGTTCGACCCCTAAACCCGCTGCAAACCCGCTGTAAATTTCGGGATCATAGCCCACGGCTTTCAACACGTTGGGGTCAACCATGCCACAGCCCAACACTTCGAGCCATTTTCCTTCCCACTGCACATCCACCTCGGCCGAGGGTTCCGTGAAGGGGAAATAACTAGCCCGAAAGAGCATCGCCAATTCTTCGCCGAACATTTGGCGGACAAATTCTTTTAAGGTGCCTTTGAGGTCGGTGAAGGTAAGGCCTTTGTCAATGGCGAGGATTTCCACCTGGTGAAAAACGGCGGAATGGGTGGCATCGACGGTATCGCGGCGATAGACCCGACCGGGGGCAATGATCCGCAGGGGGGGATCGTTTTGTTCCATGTGGCGGATTTGTACCGATGAGGTGTGGGTGCGGAGCAGGTTGCCGTCGGGGAGGTAGAAGGTGTCCTGCATATCGCGGGCGGGGTGTTCTGGGGGGGTGTTGAGGGCTTCAAAGTTGTAGTAGTCGCTCTCCATTTCGTAGCCTTCGGCGACGGTGTAGCCCAGGCCCACAAAGATTTCAATGACGCGATCGATGATGCTGTTGAGGGGGTGGATGCGGCCGAGGGGACGGGCAACGCCGGGCATGGTGACATCGAGGGTTTCGGCGGCCAGTTGGGCGGCGATCTGGGCCTGTTCGAGGCGATCGCGCATTCCATCCAACTCCGTTTGGATCGTCGTTTTCACCTCATTGGCGATCGCGCCAATTTGGGGCCGCTCCTCCGCGCTTAACTTCCCCATCCCCCGCAAAATCTGCGAGAGTTTTCCTTTTTTGCCCAAATAGGCAACCCGTTCCTGCTCAAGGGCGGCTAAATCTTGGACGGCCGCGATCGCGCTGGCGGCTTCCGCCTGTAATTCTTGAAGTTGGGCTGCTAGATTGGACATTGACTGTACGTTAATTGATTGTAATTTGGCCTGATGTCTAGTGTAGCGATCAAGCGGCCAAGAATTTCGCAGATGGGGATTGCAGGGAATTCATGAATAAAACAAGTCGTGTATTGATCAGTAATGATGATGGAATTTTGGCGATCGGGGTACGCACCCTCGCCAATGCCCTAGCCGATGTCGGTCATCACGTCACCGTTGTGTGTCCAGATCGTGAGCGTTCCGCCACCGGCCACGGCCTCACCCTGCAGACCCCGATCCGGGCGGAACGGGCC
>CAZCWE010000601.1:0-1970 GCA_964502285.1 uncultured Spirulina sp.
AATCCTGATTCGGCAACACCGACAGAGCATAATCCCCTGTCACCCAGGGAAAAATCGTCTCAGTGAGGTCGAAGTCGGGGGTGAATTGGGCGAGGGCGGCGGTGAGGAGGGTTGCGACGGGGCTATCCTCGCCGAGGCTGGTGGTGATCTGTTGCCAAAATTGATTGAGGTCAGTGCCGGCGGCGGTGAAGCTGGTTTTGGGGGGGAGGTATTGGAGGGCGGTGACGGGGGCGGTGAGGGTGGGCGGTTGAGCCTCCTCGGTGGAAATGCCGGCGACGGCGGTATCGGCGATCAACCCGGCGGGGCTGAGGCCGAAGGCGAAGGTGAGGGTGGGGATGGGATCAGTGGGTTCGGTGTCGAAGGCTTTGGCGACGGCGAGGAGGTTGAGATAGGCTACACCGATGCGGGGGCGGTCAATGGGGGCGAGGGCCTGTTGATAGGCGTCGCTTTGGGCGAGGTTGAGTTGGGGGACTTGGACGTTGGTGATCGCATCGCGGAGGACTTTGGGATCATTGGCGAAGAGGACGTAGCGATCGCCCACCACGGCACTGGCTAAATTGCCCCCTTGGCCGTTGCGGGCTTGGCGGTAGATCAAGTTCACGCCTTTATACTGTTCAAACACGAGATCCGCTTGACCAGCGATCGCCCCCTTAGCATAGAGAATCTGCAAAAATTCCCGCGCCCGCTCGCCATCCTTGGCCGCCACGGCCAAGAGATAGCCCATTTGCGCCCCGTTGTCTGGGTTGCGATCGTAGTCCAGGGACGTAATCGCCACGGTCATTTCATCACCGAGCCAGCCCTGAATATCGCGGCGATAGTCGAGGCCGGTTTGGGCCAGGAGTCCCGCTTTGAGGCGATCCAATTCTTGACGGGTGGCTCGCCGTTCTCCTAACGGTGTTCCCGTCTGCACCAAGGATTCTAAGCGCGTCGGATTCACCAGCAGCGACACCATCAGCGGCGACTGTTTCGGGATGAACATGGCCGCCGTGGGCGTGGCCCGCACACCACCATCGTTGAGGTTGAGGGGGCTTTGGGCCAAGACCCACGCCACCCCGCCCCCAGCGATCGATAGCAGCACCAGCACCACCCCAAGGAGCGCGATAAAAAAGGATCGCAACGTCATAGTCTTTTCATCCCTAACAGTCTTCTGCTCTCCATTATTCCAGCTTGCGCTACCCTGAAGCCGTGCGGGGCTAAACTTCATCGTCTTCAACCCCCTGTTTTGAACCTATGGTTTTCCAACTCGAAGCAATTGTGCCCTGGGGACGCTCCAGCGCCGACTACCACGCCATGTTTAATCTGACGGACGCAGATTTTGCCGGGGCGATTCTCGATTGCGCTGGCGGGCCTGCTAGTTTTAACGCCGAAATGACCGAGCAAGGACACCATATTATTTCCTGTGACCCGATTTATCACTATGCCCCCGCCCAAATTGAACAGCGCATCGAAGCGGTGTATCCCGTCATCGTCCAAGGGATGGAGCAGACCCAAGATCGTTTTAACTGGCCACCGGGGGAAACACCCGCGAGTTTAGGCGATCGCCGCCTCCTCGCCATGCAGACCTTTTTAGCCGATCTCATTCCCGGCAAAGCGGCCCAGCGTTACCTCGTCGCAGAATTGCCCCAGTTACCGTTTGCAGATCAGCAATTTTCCCTCGCCCTTTCCTCCCATTTACTCTTTACCTACTCGGAGCAACTGTCCCTAGAGTTCCACCAAGCGGCATTGGTGGAATTGGCACGGGTGGCGGCGGAAGTGCGGATTTTCCCGATTGTGGAGAATTTTTCTGGGGTGCGATCGCGCCACTTCGATGCAGTCTATGACGCGCTCACGTCACAGGGCTATCGCCTCCAACTCTGCCCCGTCCCTTACCATTTCCAAAAAGGCGGCAACGAAATGCTCGTGATGCAGCCACCGG
Organism: uncultured Spirulina sp.; assembly: GCA_964502285.1. Classification (GTDB taxonomy): domain Bacteria; phylum Cyanobacteriota; class Cyanobacteriia; order Cyanobacteriales; family Spirulinaceae; genus Spirulina. Next base: position 1,916 of record CAZCWE010000601.1, read on the forward strand.
ATGTATAGCAGTAGTCACAAAGTTTAGGACACCTAAGGTTCCCTTTTTCTCAAAA
>CAZCWE010000602.1:0-1970 GCA_964502285.1 uncultured Spirulina sp.
GTCGGCGGGGGTGCTGGGGTTGGTGGCGGGTCAAGTGGCGCAGGACTACGGCCGACCGACGATTTTACTCACGATCGGGGATGATGGCATGGCGCGGGGTTCAGCCCGTTCTACCCACGGCATCGATCTTTATCAATTGGTCTACAGTCAGCGGGAGTTGTTGCATCGGTTTGGCGGGCATCCCTTCGCGGCGGGGCTGAGTTTGGCGGCAGACCATTTACCCCTCTTTCGGGAAGGGATTAACCAAGCTCTGCGCCGTCAACTCCCCGACCCCACGCAGCTCCGCCCGACGATCGCAGTGGATCTCGCGGTGACGGTGGCGGAGTTGGGAGAGACGCTATTTAAGGAATTAAAACTCTTAGAACCCTGTGGGATGGGGAATCCTGCGCCGCTGCTGTTGATCGAAGATTGCTGGTTTCCGACGGTGCGCAATGCCAATATTAAAGACCGCAGCGGCAAACAGGTGAAGTACATCAAAACCCAGTTTGCGATCTGCGATCGCACCTCATCCCAAGGGTTTCCGGGGGTGTGGTGGGGGCATTATGCCGAGGAATTGCAGGGCGATCGCCGCTATGATGCGATCGCGGAACTCGACTACAACACCTATCAAAACCGCTACGAAATCCGCCTCATCGACCTCCGCCCCAGTCAAGCCCACAGCCCCACCCCCGCGCAAATCCCCGCCATCCTCGACTGGCGCACCGAACCCGACCCCAATGCCGATCGCATCGATTGCGTCCGGGTGGATCACTGTCCCCTCGTGTGGGACGACATCCAGCAACGCTTTCATCGCGCCGTTCACCACGCCCAACCCCTCGCCCTCGCCTACCATGCCCCCTCAGCTCCTTCCCCCCAAGACCACCTCACCCGCTTAATCGGCATTGCTAAACACCTCCACAGCACCGGCCAGCCTGTGCTGCGCGGGGATTTACAAACCGCATTAAAGGTCAGCGATCGCCAATTGACCCTCAGCCTCGCCGCCCTCTCCGCCATGGGATTCCACACCCCACAGGACTCCCAAGGCATCCGGATCACCGCCTACCATCCCCCCGCTGACCCTGCTGCGGCTGATGCTGCCGTGACGCAATTGTGTGATGCGATCGCCGAAACCCACTTTCGTCAAACCTATTTCGAGCGTGTCCCCCTCACTACAGTGCAGCAAAAATTAGCCGAATCAGAGCCCTAGGGGGATCGTCTTTACAAAACGGCGTTATTATGCGTGAAAGACTTCCACCCCAGCAACACCGCAAACCATGGCCTACACCACCGCGCAATTGATCGAAATCCTCGACCAAGAAATGCGAGCCAGTTACCAAGGCAAGCGCGTCTTACTGTCGGCCCGCGATCGCTTCCAAGATGACCCCGTCCTCTCCCTCGCCTTGGGAGCCAATAAAATCAGCAAAGTCTACGCCTACCGAGAATTTCGCGAACAAATCCACGCCTACCAACAAGAGCATCACGTGTCCGGCCTCATTTGGCGCACCTGTCGCTTCAATGGCGCAGAAGTGAGTTTTCCCGAAGTCCATAACCAACTGATCGCCATCCCCTCCGATTTGGCTCAACTGCGGGACTCAAAAGTCACCATCATGACCTTCTGGCGACAGGTGAGCACTTCGTTAAACCTCTGGCTGATGGGCAAAGAACGGCAGCGCCTCTCCCCGGCACTCGTGGAAGAACTGGTTAAAGAAGCCGAATGGGCCGAAGTGGATGCGGGCATGACAGAAGTTTACTTGGGCCTCTGCTGGGGCAAACCGGAGGAGCGCCATTGTCAGTGGGCGTTTCCGGAGTCGGGGTGTCGGCGCATTGTGGCGGCCCCAGGGGAACCCAGTGCCATCAAGGTTTAATGCTTTGTCTGGCGGACTCCTCCCAAGGAGATATAGCAGTGGACAAGTTTGTTAGGACATTTAATCAGCGTACCCTCAGCCCTCGACAGTATCTTTTGAGAAAAAGGGAACCTTAGGTGTCCTAAA
>CAZCWE010000603.1:0-1967 GCA_964502285.1 uncultured Spirulina sp.
TGCCCTGAGCTATGTCGAAGGGGCGAGGCTTGAAACCCATTGGTTTTGGTCAATGGGGCGCAATAATCAGGGTAACAAGGGTATCGACGAGGCGGGAGGGGTCGAGGGGGATAATTTCAGCACCGGGGAGGAGGTGTTGAGTGATGATGAAATGAGCGATCGCGCCCACGAAAATGCGTGCAGTTGCCTCCGGATCAGCAATGTTTAAATGGGGGCAATGGGTGAAGTAATAGGTCAGGGAGGAGAGGGCCACGGCGGGCAATTCTGTGACGAAGGTTTGGGCGAGTTCTGGGAACCGTTCGGATTCAGCGATCACGGTGCGGATTAAGCCGAGGTATTCGGGATCATTGGCGGGGAGTTGCAGCATTGTCGTGGCGAGGGTGCGGAGCAGTTTTTCTGGCGGTTCGTTGACCATTTGCGCCACTTGTTCCGGCTCAAAAATCCCCGAAAACTTACTGCGTACTAACCGTTCTACGATCGCCACGAATAATTTATCTTTGCTTTGAAAATGGCTGTAGACGGTGGCTTTGGAGACGCTGGCCGCTGTGGCAATGCGATCCATACTGGCGGCCGCGTAGCCCCGCTGGAGGAATTCGGCGATCGCCCCATCGAGGATCGCATCGCGTTTATCAGAAGACACCGAAGAACGGCTAGAAGTAACAGCCATGGAGAATAACGTTGAGCTTGACGATACTATACTAAACTGTTTAGTTTAATAATAGGAACTAAACTGTTCAGTTTAGTTTTGACCCTGCCGCTGTTGGAAATGGTTTACGATGTCCTCTCTCCCGATTTCTCCCCCTACCTCCCCCCCCTGGCGACGCTGGAGTTTGCTGGGTTTAGCCGTGATCACCCTGACAGCAGGGGGCATTTATTGGCAACAGTCCGGCGCGGAAAGTCCTACCCCAGAGTCGATCCCGATGGCCCAGCGCACGACGGTTACCGCCCTGGGACGCTTGGAACCCCAAGGGGAGGTTATTCAAGTCCAAGCACCCACGGCAAGCCAAGAGCAACGCCTCGCAGAATTGCGGGTGGCGTTGGGCGATCGCGTCGCCGCTGGCCAAGTGATCGCCGTACTCGATGGACGCGATCGCCTCGAAGCCGCTGTGATTGAAGCCCAAAGCCAAGTGCAGATCGCGATCGCCCGCCTTAACCAAGTCCGAGCGGGAGCGAAACCGGGGGCGATCGCCGCCCAACGGGCCGAAATTGACCGCATCAAAGCCAATCGCGCCGCCCAACTCCATGGCCAGCAGGCCGTTGTGGCAGAACGGGAAGCGGAGTTACAGAACGCGATCGCTGAATTTAACCGCTACGATTCTCTCTATCAAGATGGTGCGATCGCCGCCGTCGAAAAAGACAACAAACAACTGGCCCGCGACACCGCCCAACGCCGCCTCGAAACCGCCCGCGCCGAACTCGCCCGCCTCCAAACCACCCAAGCCCCCGAACTCCAACAGGCCGCCGCCTCCCTCGACCAACTGACCGAGGTGCGAGCGGTGGATGTGCAGTTAGCCGAAGCGGAAGTGGTTCGCGCCCAGGCTGCGGTGCAGCAAGCGCAGGCAAATCTAGAGCAGCTTGATGTGCGATCGCCCCGCGCCGGAGTCGTCTTAGATGTTCACACCCACAGCGGCGAGGTGATCAGCCCAGATGGAATTATTGAACTGGGGCAAACGGAGCAGATGGTGGCGATCGCAGAAATTTACCAAAGCGACATCCAAGCCATCCACCCCGGCCAAACCGCCACGATCACCAGTGCCGCCCTCAGCGAACCCCTCACCGGAACCATCACCCAACTCGGCGCGAAAGTCCAACAGCAAGAGGTCGTCAACACCGACCCCAGCAGCAACATCGATGCCCGCGTCGTGGAAGTGACGATCCACCTCGACCCCGACGCGAGCGATCGCGCCCACAATTTGACCAACCTCCAAGTAGAAATTGAAATTGCCTTGCGGGATTAGGAGCTAGTT
>CAZCWE010000604.1:0-1954 GCA_964502285.1 uncultured Spirulina sp.
TCCCGTGACCCCACATCCACCGCCTTGGTAAACCCAGCACAGATCACCTCACAGGCTGCCACGGGATCATTGGGAATATCAAAGGCGGCGGCAAAGGCGTTGGCAGTGCCCCTCGGCACGATCCCCAAGGGAATCTTGGTATTGATCAATTCCCCTGCCACTTGGGACACCGTCCCGTCTCCCCCGGACGCAATGATTGTTCTGTAGTCTTCGGTTTTGGCCTGCTGTGCGAGATCGCGGGCACTGACATCGGGGGTGGTGTCGTAAACGGTGAGATCAAAATGGGGGGTTAACTGGTCGGTGAGCAGGGTGCGATCGCGCTCTGCATCCCCTTGACCCGATACAGGATTAAAAATCAAACAAGCTCTGGGTAACATTGTGAATTCCGTCCTGTGCTGGAAAATAATGGCGGTGTACAGGATCAAACCCAGGCTCTGGGAAACCTTGGCCCTAAATTTGCCTAACTTAAAATGCCGTCCAAGTAATCATAGACGCTGAATTGTGCCATCACCTGCGCGGGGTCTAAATCGGCGTGAATCACCCCACGATACTGCACCAACGCTAAATCGAACCGACAGGGAACGGTGCTGTAGTGGGGAAACTCGGCTAAAAAGTATTCGGCGGTTTGCCAGAGTTGGGCCTGTTTGCGGGGGGTGATGGCGAGTAGACCGTGGTGATCCCAGTTGCGATCGCTCCGTGTTTTCACCTCCACAAACACGAGTCGCGGCGTCTCTGGCTCCTGCGCCACCAGGTCTAACTCGCCCCGACGACACCGCCAGCGATGGTGTAAAACCTGCCAGCCCTTGGCCTGGAGCCACTGTTGCACACGAATTTCGCCCCAATACCCGACCCAATAATCTCGCTGTTTGTTGGGTTTGCCCATGGGTGGAGACCACTCCCGTTACATTACACTCTCGCTCGTTGGGAACCGAACGAACCCCAACAAACTAATGATAGGATCGCAACAAAACCTGATGAGCATCTGTGTTGAAACCGTCATGATTATGAAACGTTTGGGGTTAATGCTGCGCCGCGTGGCGACGTTGGGGCTGGGGCTGGTGATGATGGCGATGCTCTGGGGTGCGATCGCTCCCACTGCCGTCGCCACGGATTACAACAATCGCTTCTTAAACGGGGTCGATTTCTCCGGGCAGGATTTACGCGATTCTCAGTTCAAAAGTGCCGATGTGCGCCAGAGTGATTTCAGCCACGCCAACCTCGAAGGGGTGACGTTTTTTTCTGCGAATATGGATTCGGTCAACCTCGAAGCTGCCAATCTGCAATTTGCCATGTTAGGCTCCGCCCGCCTGACCCGTGCGAACCTCCACAACGCCAACCTCGAAGGGGCCCTAGCGATGGGGGCGCGATTCAAGGGGGCGAACATTGACGGGGCGGATTTTACCGATGTGTTGCTCCGGGAAGATATTCAAATGGAACTGTGCGATCGCGCCACAGGAACCAACCCCACCACCGGCCGCGCCACCCGTGACACCCTCCTGTGTGACTACCTGTAAGCCATGAACACCACCGCGCCCACCCCAGAGCAAGACCGCATTTTGCAACAAGCCCGCGCCGGAGACCCCCAAGTGATTGCGCGGCTGCTCAATTACAAGCTCAATCCCGACGGGGTAGAGGCTCAAGTGCGTTGGCAAAACAGTCGTCTTCAGATTGACCTCTCCGCCACAGAGTTTCCCCAGCCCCAACGCTGCACCCAAATCATCGAACGGGGCTTAAAAAAACTGCAAATCCCCGGACTGAGTCAAGTGGAAGTGATCGGCCATGTCTCGGAGCAGTCCCAACCCCTGTGGCGGCAAACCCTCTCCCTCGCCAGTACTGCCCTCGCGATTGATTTGGCCGCCTGGTTAGAATCCGGCTCCTCCCTTCAGGATGCGGTGGTCAATTTACCAGCGGTCTCCTCGCGTCGGAGTGAAATCACCACCCTCCCCGGCCCTGA
>CAZCWE010000605.1:0-1938 GCA_964502285.1 uncultured Spirulina sp.
TTCGGCGAATTGTTGGAGCGATCGTGCCGTGGCCTTTAACTGCCGCTGTTGCCGACTCACCTGCAAATTCCGCAGGCCCAAAAACAGCCCAATTAACAACACACTGCCCAGAAAATAACGATGGCTATGGCTATTCACCGTTGCCTGAATATCGCTCCACATCACATTGCGATCGTTGCCCACCTGCACCACGATATAAAACGCCTGAATCATCAGCGTCCGAATCACACTTTCGAGGGGAATTAACAGCCCCTCACCTTGGGGCCAGAGACGGGTGCGCAGATCTTGGGAGAAGGCGATCGCTAACGATGCCCCCCAAAACACGATATGGCTAAAATCTGTAAAAAAGTCCCACCCATCGAGGGGAACATCCAGCACCGTATACACCCCCACCCCGATGAGGTTGCCCCAAAACCGCTGGGCTGTGGGTCGGGACAAGTACCACGCTTGGATGCAGACCGCAAAAATGAGCAGGTATTCCGGCGGATCGGTCAGGTACACATACCACCCATCGACGATTAACTCGGCTAACCCCTTGAGCACCAGAAAATGGCCGCTATTGGTGAGGAATTCACGAACAAAAGCTTGAAAGCGAGTGCCTTCTAGCTTTTCGGTGAGGTGATCGTGGAGTTGGGGGGGATGTATCCTACGCATGATTACCGTTCATAGTCCTCCTAATTTCACGGTAGCGGCATCCTGATCGGGTGGTTTTCGTGGGGATTAGAGAGTTCTGGAGGCAGTTGCCGTTGAATTGGGAAGCCCGCTTCTGTATGCGAAGCATCAGAGTCGGGTCGTTCACCTCTGAGCGGTGCGCTGCTTTCGGAAGATCCCCGTCATGCGGATGCCTGTGACCAACAGGATGAGCAACCCCACCCCAACGAACAGGACATAAATGGGGTGGAAGATGGGGCCAAAATAGCGACCTTCGTGGATGCTGAGAAAAATGCCGACTTGATCATAGTCCAACCCGAACCAGGTGCGGGCGAGGCGATAGATAATTCCCGTGGTGGCACTGAGGATCAGGGGCAGAAGGGCGATCGCACCCACGATCCGATGCCAGCGGCGATCGGTCTGTTTTGCCGGGCGTGCCCACAGTTGCCGCAACATCATCCCCCCTGTACCAATCAACCCCAACAGCCCCACCCCCAACATCAACACATAGACCGGCACAAGGGGCTCTCCTAAAAACTCCCCTTGGTGGATGATCATCAGCCAGTCTTGGTGCGGCATATTAAACCAAGCCCGCCCGACACGATAGATCACGCCAGTCAGGGCCGTGGCGAAGAGGGGGAGCGCGAAAATGGGCGCGATCGTGCGGTGGAATTTGCGAATATTCATGGGTTTCATGGGTTTCCTGGGGTTGAGAGGGTAAGAGGGGGGGGGCGGGGTTAAAGTTCGACCCACTTCCGCAGCAGATTGGAGAGGGTTTTGCTGAGGAGATCAAACTCGACGGTTTTACCATATTTTTCAAAGGTGGCACGACGCACGGTGTCGAGTTCAAACAAGATTTCCCGTTCTTGGGGATTGCGGATGAGGCTTTGTATCCAGGTGACAGCGGCGAACCGGATGCCGGTGGTGACTTCGGCGACGCGGTGCAACATTGTGGAAGGATAGACCACCATGGAACCGGCGGGGAGTTTAATCTGTTGCTCACCGGAGGCGGTGTCGAGACAGAGTTCGCCGCCGCTATAGGTGTCGGGGTCGCTGAGGAAAAGGGTGAGGGACACATCGGATCGGGTGCGATCGCGCCCCTTGCCCATCAGTGCATTGTCAGTGTGCGTCCCGTAACTCATTCCCGGCTCATAGCGGCTAAACAGGAGCGGGCGAATCGTGTGGGGGCGGATGGCGGATTTGATCAGGGGATGGCGTTGGATGGCGGGTTTGACGAGCGATCGCAAGGTTTTCGCCGTATCCGTTTTCCCGTCGATTTGTTCATTG
>CAZCWE010000606.1:0-1928 GCA_964502285.1 uncultured Spirulina sp.
CCAGTTTTGCAGCTTGACGGGCAACGATGCGATCGGGAACCTCGTCGGCACTACAGGCGAAATTCTCCAAAGTTTCCCCCTCGCCCTCACCCAACTCCTGATCACTTATCACATGCTCAAGGCCTCGAAACTCTCCGGCCTTTCCGGTGCAGTCTAAGGCGATCGCGCCACGATAATCATCGGGCGGTGTGGGGTTTATGGGTGGCGATCGCTCAACGCCCTCCCCTCAGCCGCCTGCTTCTGTGCCAACACCTAGAAACCGCCGAAGCAGGGATGTGGTGGGCAATGCCCACCCTGCTTTGACACTCCCCTGCCTAAAGGCGAGGGGATTCTTCCTTCATAGATCCAACTTGCTTTACCAGGATTGCTCCAGCCAAAGTAGAGGTCGAATCTCCTGAAGCGTTCAGGTCTAAGACCCAAGTTCCCGTATGCCCTACGGTACTCAAGGCTAATTTCAGGATGTTGATAGCAGCGTTCCAATCCCTATCCAGGGTGAACCCACACCGACAAGCATGAGTTCGAGTGGATAGGGATTTCTTCACAATTGCACCACAGCTAGAGCATTCTTGGCTGGTATAGCCTGGATTAACGGCAACCGTCACCTTGCCAAACTTAGTCCCAAAATACTCCAACCATTTCCTGAATTGATACCAACCTGCATCATTAATTGACTTGGCGAGACAGTGATTTTTAACTAAGTTTCTAATCCTCAAATCTTCATAAGCTACCAAATCGTTAGATTGGATCACGGAACGCGCTAACTTCTTGGCGTGTTCTTCTCGTTGCCTACTTATTTTGAGGTGTACTCGTCCAAGTCGATTAATGGCTTTCTTGCGGTTGGCAGAGCTTTTTTTCTTGCGAGAAACCCGCTTTTGTCTGAACTTTAGGCGATGCTCTCCCTGGCGATAGAATCTAGGGTTAGATTCAGTATTGCCATTCGAGTCTGTATAGAACTCTTTGAGTCCTACATCTAACCCAATCGCCTTACCCGTGGGCTGGGTATCTACTTTGATCTCAACATCAACGCAGAATTGGCAATAGTAGCCGTCAGCACGACGAATCAGGCGCACCCGTTTGATAGCTTCAGCCGGGTAATATGCCAAGTCCCACGTTCCCACTAACCTCAATCTACCGATATTATTCTTGTCGGTAAACGAAATATGTTTGGGGTCGTGAAGCTTCCAGCCACTCGTTTTATATTCGACTGAACGGCAATTCTTCTTGAACCAATGTTTGTTGAGGTCATATTTGTTGACCAGTCGAATCACGATCGCATCCTACTCCCAAATTTTCGCGACGAGATCGTCGAAGGGTTGCCAGTCGTCGTGATGGGCGATCGCGTCCCACACCGATTCGATCACGGGGCGGAGTAGCGTGGTTTTCGGGTTAGCGGCTTGGAGTTGATCGCGAATGGGGATCAATTGGTCGGGGGCGAATTCGTTGAGGGCTTGATGATACAGGGTGGCCCAAGTTTCCCACTCCGTGCCGAGGTTGAGGTCTTTGAGGATGAAGCTGCGATCGCGCCGCCAATCGGAGCGAAATTCCTGGGTGAGGGTGATAAAAAATTCACTGTAGCCGGCTTGGGTTTCGGCCAAGGTTGCGATCGTTGCCTTGAGTAAATCCGTCCCCAGTTCCCCGAACAATTCCCCAAACCCCAACCGCTTCAGCATCAGGGTTTGATAGGCCGCAAAATACTGCTGATCATAATGGGCTAATCCCGCGTCTAACTCCTCCGCCGCCATCACCAGCCGTAACGGGACTTGGAGCATTTCCAAATTGAGCCGACAGATTCCCGGTTGATTGCCATAAGAGTAGCGGCCGCTGTAGTCAAAATAGGCGGCGGTGAAGGTGCGATCGTAGGTGGGAATGAAGGCGAAGGGGCCATAGTCAAAACTTTCCCCCGTGATCGACATATTGTCGGTGTTCAT
>CAZCWE010000607.1:0-1926 GCA_964502285.1 uncultured Spirulina sp.
AGCAACCCAGCGCACCCTGAGCAACCCAGCGCACCCTGAGCTTGTCGAAGGGTAACCGGGCTATCACCTTCGGAGACGCGACGCGAACGACGACCCTCAGCCCTCAACTTATTTAGTGTTGTGGACGATCGCCGCCCCCCCATCCCAACCCCAGTTCAACATCCCTAAGCATCTCAATACCTATGATTGACCTCTACACTGCTCCCACCCCCAACGGTCGCAAGCCGACGATCGCCCTCGAAGAAATGGGACTCCCCTACACCGTCCACACCATTAACCTTGCCGAAAAAGAACAGTTCAGCCCGGACTTTGTCGCCCTCAATCCCAATAGCAAAATCCCGGTGATCACCGACCGGGAAACGGGGCTGACGATTTTTGAATCGGGGGCCATTTTGATCTATCTTGCGGAGAAAACCGGGATGCTGTGGCCCAGCGATCGCGCCCAACGCATGGATGTGCTGCAATGGTTGATGTTTCAGATGGGCAACGTCGGGCCGATGCTCGGTCAGTTGGGACATTTTCGCCACAGTGCCCCGGAAACCGTCCCCTACGGCATCAACCGCTACGAAGCCGAAACCCTACGCCTGTTTGGGGTTCTCGATCAACAACTCGCCCACCGGGACTATGTAGCCGGAGACTATTCCATTGCAGATATCGCCCTCTATCCCTGGGTCGCCATCTACAACCATCTGCAAGTCTCCATCGAGGCCTATCCCCATCTCACTCGGTGGATCAATACCCTCGCTGCTCGTCCGGCAGTCCAGGCGGGCATCGCTCGCACCAACCAAAAATCCTAGGCTGGCCATCTCTGGCCGGTACACCTTGCAGCGGAGGAGGCACAACACAACCATGGCACGACCGAAAGAGTTTGATCGAACATTGGTGTTAGAAAAGGCGATGGAAACCTTTTGGGAACATGGCTATGCGGGGACATCGATGCAAGCTCTCCTCACAGCCATGGGTCTGAATCGGGGCAGTCTGTACGCGACCTTCGGCGATAAGCGATCGCTCTTTCTCGAAGCCGTTGCCCATTACGATGCGCAGGTCGTCAATGCAGCGATCGCGAAACTCGAAGCCCCCAATGCCGGGAAAGCGGCGATCATTAACCATTTCCACACCATGCTCGATTGCCTTGACAATCCCCGCACTCCGTGGGGCTGCTTGATGACCAATATGGCCGTGGAACAATGCAACCAAGACGCTAAAACCCGCCAGCAAATCCAAGCCAGCCTCCAACGGGTGGAGCGGGCCTTCGCCCAGGCCCTCCGCACCGCCCAAGTTCAAGGCGAGATCGCCGCCGATGCTGATATTCCCGCCTTGGCCAGTGGGTTGATCTGCATGGGTCAAGGGTTGCGGGTGATGATGAAAGTGAAGCGCGATCGCGCCACCCTCGAACGAATGATTGAGACGATGCTGACGGTGTTGTAATGGGCTCATCGTCTGAAGTGCGATCGCCGACGGAACCCGCCTTTTTTTCGATCCATTTTCAAACAATAACGCTCTGAACCCCCTACACATTCAGAGGCTAGGCGTGATCAAACATAATCCGCACATTCCGGCTAGATCCCTCAAAATCACCCCCCATTCTCACCCAAACAGCGCCGTATTTCATCAAGAGACCGTGCCGAATGTAACAGCAGCAATCTAAAAACATTGCTATCAACAAGTGATACATTCAGCAAACCCGTGATGAATGTCGAGATTGTGGGAACCGTTGATTTGTACCATCAACGGATGCAGTGACCAAAACCAATGGGTTTCAAGCCTCGCCCCTCTAGGGCGACTTTAGGTAAAATAGCGCCATGAAAGTCCGATACCAGTACAGAATCTACCCAACACGAGGACAGCAGACCAAACTCGCTCAACTATTTGGCTGCTGTCGCGTTGTGTGGAACGATGCCCTGTACCAGAGCAAACAAGCCGAAA
>CAZCWE010000608.1:0-1913 GCA_964502285.1 uncultured Spirulina sp.
TTGGCTCGCTAGACTGGGAATCCCCACGCCTTTAGGCTGGGGAGGATGTCAATGTATTGGTTTACCTAACGTGAACCATAACGAAAGATCATCACATAACCTTAAGAAATATTAAAAAATGAGGACAATTAATGGGAGAATGATGCTGTTTCGGTAGCGCATCACTCCGCGTTGAACCCTCACCTTGAATCCTGAATGACTGAATCATTTCCGTGGCTCACCACCATTCTCGCCCTCCCCTTTGTGGCGGCACTCCTCGTTCCCATCATCCCAGACAAGGACGGCAAAACCCTCCGCTGGTATGCTCTGAGCGTGGGTCTGATTGACTTTGCCCTGATGTGCCAAGTCTTTTGGCAACATTACGATCCCACCCAATCCGGCTTCCAAATTGTCGAAACCTTTAACTGGATTGCCCCCCTTGGGATTCATTGGACGGTGTCCGTCGATGGCATTTCCGTCCCCCTCGTGTTGTTAGCCGGATTTGTCACCACTCTTTCCCTGCTTTCGGCGTGGCAAGTAGACCGCAAACCCCGTCTTTTCTACTTCTTAATGTTGGTGCTTTATGCCGCCCAAGTCGGGGTCTTTGTCGCCCAAGACCTGATCCTGTTCTTCATCATGTGGGAACTAGAATTGGTGCCGGTGTATCTGTTGGTTTGCATTTGGGGCGGGCCCAAACGGCAGTATGCTGCCATGAAATTTTTGCTCTATACCGCCTTGGCTTCCATCTTCATTCTCGTGGCAGGTCTGGCCTTGGCGCTCTACGGTGGTGGCCCCCTGAGTTTTGATCTCGTGGATCTCGGCTTGAAAGAGATTCCCCTCGCCTTGGAATTGCCCCTGTATGTGGGCTTGCTCTTCGCCTTTGGGGTGAAGTTGGCCGCGTTCCCCTTCCATACCTGGCTCCCCGATGCCCACGGTGAAGCCTCTGCCCCTGTATCGATGATCCTGGCAGGGGTGTTGTTGAAAATGGGAGCCTACGGCTTGATTCGGTTCAACATGGGGCTGCTGCCCGATGCCCATATTTATTTCGCGCCGCTGTTGGTGACGCTGGGGGTGGTGAATATTGTCTATGGCGCGTTGACCTCCTTTGCCCAGATGAACATGAAGCGCCGCTTGGCCTATTCGTCGGTGTCGCACATGGGCTTTGTGCTGATTGGGATCGCCTCGTTTACGGATTTGGGGATGAGTGGGGCAATGCTCCAGATGATTTCCCACGGGTTGATCGCGTCGGTGTTGTTCTTCTTGACGGGGGTGACCTACGATCGCACCCACACCCTGACCATGGATGACATGGGCGGCATCGGGCGGCTGATGCCGAAGGTCTTTGCCCTCTACACCACTGGCGCTCTCGCGTCCCTGGCTCTGCCGGGCATGAGTGGCTTTGTCAGTGAGTTGGCGGTCTTCTTGGGCATTGCCACCAGTCCAGCCTATAGCTTGGCGTTTCGGGTGGTGATTGTCTTCTTGGCAGCGGTGGGGGTCATCCTCACGCCGATCTATCTGCTCTCAATGGTGCGGCAGGTCTTTTACGGATCGTTCTACGGCTCGAAGATTATTCCCGCCTGCGATATTGCTGACCCTGAACTGCGGCGCGATTTCACGGAAAACCAAGCGGCGGTCTGTTTCGGGACAGATTGCGTCCTGCCGGGTGAATCGGTATTTGGGGATACCCGCCCCCGTGAAGTGATGATTGCGGTGAGTTTTCTCGCCTTGATTATCACCATCGGCTGCTATCCGAAGCTCGCAACGTCGATCTATGACACCAGCACCACAGCGGTGAATGGCGCGATAGTGGCCACCTACGAACAGGTGCAAGCGGGCGCAACTGCGATCGCAGAAGCTCCCCTCCTGCCTCACCCTTAACCCCTACTGCTTATACACAAATCCATCTCAAGAGCCTACACCATCCTTCAATCCCC
>CAZCWE010000609.1:0-1911 GCA_964502285.1 uncultured Spirulina sp.
ATGCGATCGCGCGGCTGCGTCTCCCCCGCGATGTAGCACCGTTCCCCCGCAATGGAATCTCCCCGCAGCAGTTTTTCAAGCAGAGTTTCCCCTTCTCCCACCGAAATAATCGTGCCCTGAGGCAAACGATGCTGCATCTGTTCATAAAAGACACTGACCGCACCGCCCCCGACCACGGTGCGAATCGTGGCGTTGTGGCGTTGCGCCCGGGCCATGCCCCGTTTAATCAGGCGATTGTTGCGCCAGAGTTCTCCGTAATACGCCAAAGTCACTTTCAGCCCGCCGAGCGCACCGCGCAGCCGCAGGAGCGGGTTTTTCGCATAGTAAAACTCAAAGGCGGTTTGCAGCGGGTTGCCACCCCGGCCGCCTACGGGGGCGTAGATTTGAATATCCCGCCAGGAAAAGACCAGCAGCGTCGGCTGAAAGTCATCAATGACGGCATCCAGGGACTGATCGAATTCCAGCGGGGGAACGGTGCCGAGGTCAAAGATACGCTGCTCAATATCCGGAAAACATTTGTGAACGTGATCCGCCAAGTACACTGCACCGATGGGAAAAATAGGGTTGCAGGGCAGGCGAACGTAAAGAATTTTTTCGGCAGGATTGAGGGGAGCTGAGTGGGTCATGGTAGGGGGTTGGGTTGCGTCAATGGGAGAAGTCATCCTGAGGGTGGATCAGGGCCGTTGCCGAACGGAAGAAGCGATCGCTGAGAATTTTTTACATAACTTAATTTAACGGGTTCGCCCCTCCTCTTACAACCTCGCCTGGAATCTAGCGACTCCGTAATGCCACGATTGACAAGGGTTCAACGCTATGGGTGAATTAGATAAGGGCATTTCCCCACGCGAAACACTCTGTAACACCCCTGACGAGATCCGGTGACCTGAAGGTCGTTATCGGTTCTGTTTGTTTTTTTATTGGTAGTCGTGTTTACAACAACTCTTCAACTGAGAGTGTTAACGTAGAAATGTTAATGAATAGTAAATCTCTATATAGAGGGCCTTAATCGTTATGGCTCAAATTTTTGATCCTGTCCCCAGTGGTATCAACGAACCGACGCTTTGTTGCTACGTCAACGCAACTAGCCAGATTCAAATTGCTCGTATTACCAATATTGAAAATTGGTACTTTGAGCGGGTTGTCTTTCCCGGCCAAAGGCTTGTTTTTGAAGCATTGCCTGATGCACTTTTAGAAATACACACCGGCATGATGGCAAGTGCAATTTTATCAGACACGATTCCCTGCCATAAGTTACGGGTTCACGCTGAAGAAGAGGCTCCGGAGAATCCTCCGACGCCCAATCTTACAGCGGAGCAAAGCTCTGGCCACGTCAGCCACAGCAATGAAGAACCCCTGACGGTTTAATGGTGTAGCTGGTTTCATAATTAAAACTGTTTTGTCTGCTGGATTGAGTCTCATGAACTTAGTCCAGTTTTTTAATGCCAACTTAGCGGAATGATAAGGTGGAGAGTGGCGCAAAATCTGTAATGAGAGGGAATTAACTGTGGATTTACCGTCCTTTTTATGGTTATGGAAAATTGCGGCGTGGTCGATGGGGCTATCCTTGACGGCGTATTGCACGCTGGGTGTGACCGGGCTATGGATGCGGCTGAAGCGATCGCCCGCTGCTCCGACCGCTGCTCCTTTGTGGCTGCGTCCCGTGCATCTCAGTCTGGGAGTGGTTTTAGTGCTCCTGGTTCTGCTCCTCCTCACCATCGGTATTTTGGGCACTCTCGGCTATTACGGTAGCCTGGGCCATTCCTGGCATCTGTTAGCCGGGTTGATTGTGGTGGCGCTGGTCCTGAGTTCGGCGACAACGGGATTAAATGTGGGGCGGTGGCCCTGGGCGCGTCCCGTGCATCTCAGTATTAATGGGGTGCTGTTGCTTGGGTTTCTGTGGGTCTCGTTGAC
>CAZCWE010000610.1:0-1903 GCA_964502285.1 uncultured Spirulina sp.
CCCAACGGGTGAAAACGATCACCGATGCCGATGATGAGATCATCCTGTCCCCGACGGAAATGCAAATTCTCGATCGCGCTGAAGGCCGGATTCTCTTGTTCCACCTCAGCGGCCCGATGATCTTTGGGGTGTCGAAAGCGATCGCCCGTGAACACAACGCCATTCAACAATACGAAAGCCTCGTCCTCGACCTCAGCGATGTGCCCGTCCTGGGGGTGACCTCCTCCCTCGCCATTGAAAACGCCATCAACGAAGCGATCGAGCAAGGCCGCCACGTCTTCATCGTCGGGGCCACCGGCAGCATCCAACGCCGCCTCGAAAAACTCGGCATCCTGGCCAAAATTCCCACCCATCACCTCGTGATGCAACGCCAAGAAGCCCTCGTCCGCGCCATGGAACTGATCGACATTGATGCCGAGAACAATGCACCTCCGGCAACCGATACCGATGCTGCTCCCAGTGTGGCATCTAGCCCCACCACATCAGGCGATCGCCCTGAAGTCCCCCATTAACGCCAAACTGCGTTAACATCATCACAAAAAACTTGCAGTGTATTCGGTCACCACGTTTCAGCGTGATGACCGGATTTTTGATCAGGCCACCCCTTTCCCCCCTTACCAATGCCCATGACCTCATTCTTCCAAGCCCTGCCCAACAGTCCTTTAGTCTCCTTCACCCTGCTCCTGTTGGTGATTTTGATCATTCCCCCGATCTTTGAGCGAATCCGGTTGCCGGGATTGGTGGGGCTGTTGGTGGCGGGGGTCTTTTTGGGCCCTGATGGTCTTGGCGTGCTCAGTGCCGAGAGTGAAACCATGGAATTGCTCGCAGACATTGGCAAAATTTACCTGATGTTTGTGGCGGGCTTAGAGATTGATCTCGCCCAATTTCGCCGCACGAAAAACCGCTCCCTCGGCTTTGGGTTCGCCACGTTTATCCTGCCGATGATCGCGGGGATTATGGTGGGTCGCTTCGTGGGGTTTGGGTGGAATGCGTCGATCCTGATCGGTTCGCTGCTCGCGTCCCATACGCTGCTGGGCTATCCGATCGTGAATCGGTTGGGGGTGGTGCATAACGAGGCGGTGACGGTGACGATTGGGGCGACGATTTTCACGGATATTGCGGCGCTGCTGGTGTTGGCGGTCTGTGTGTCGGTGCATGATGGGGAGTTCTCGGCAGCGAGTTTGATCTCGCAGTTGGTGGCGTTGGGGGTGTACGCCGCGATCGTTTTGTTTGGCTTTGATTGGGCGGGGAAGGCCTATTTTCGCCGCACCGGGAATGAGCAGAGTAATCAATTTCTCTTTGTGCTGTTGGCGGTGTTTCTCGCCTCGGTGGGGGCGCAGATTATTAATGTGGATAAGATTGTCGGGGCATTTTTAGCGGGGTTGGCGGTGAATGATGTGGTGGGGCATTCCCCGGTGGAGGAGAAGGTGGAGTTTGTCGGGAGTACGCTGTTTATCCCGTTTTTCTTTGTCAATATGGGGCTGCTGTTGAATTTGTCGAGTTTGGCGACGACGTTGACCTCAGACCTGATGCTGACGGTGTTGCTGGTGGGGGGGTTGATTGGCTCGAAGTTTTTGGCGGCGTTGGTGGCGAAGCTGATCTATCGCTATTCCTGGAATGAAATGATCACGATGTGGTCGCTCTCTCTGCCTCAGGTGGCGGCGACGCTGGCGGCGGCGTTGGTGGGGGTGACGGTGGGGGTGATCAATATATCGGTGTTTAATGCGGTGATCGTGATGATGTTGGTGACGGCGATTTTGGGGCCGGTGCTGACGGGGCGGTTTGCGCGATCGCTGACGGTGACCACTACCCTAGAAACGGTGGATCTGTCGGTGTTGAATGAGGAAATGCCGATCGCTCGCCCGGAGCAGTCGGAGCGGTTTACGGTGTTGATCCCCATCTA
>CAZCWE010000611.1:0-1881 GCA_964502285.1 uncultured Spirulina sp.
CAGCCCTCAGTTATTCAATGAACCGGCGAGGGAGGATGTCAATCATCGGCACGGTTCGCACGTTAATGCCGTTGTCGGGCTTTAGCCCTTTCCGTTGCGGTGCGGAAACGTGCTAAAGCACAACAACTGTCAAAATCATCGTGGCTGACTACTAGTCGCCCTAGCTCTAACGTGAGGCAGAACTCCCCCCCACAAAAATCTATATTACGGGTGAGTTGAAACCCTTAACATTGCGCTACGCTGGAGGTAGGCATAGTTTTGGAAATCACACTTAATTAATTTAGGAGGAAAGGACTATCGCTAAGAAACAACTCATGAACCACCAGATCAAATCAACCCATGTGCTTTTGATCGACCACGAGAATAATAATCGCGGCTTGACCGAGACCAGTGAAGCACTGCAACTTGCGAAACAAGTGGGACTGGATCTTGTGGTGGTCTCAACGGATAAAGAAGCCCCCGTTGCCAAACTGATTGACTACGGCAAACACAAATATCAACAGAAAAAACGGCAGCGTCAAACCTCCAAACCCACGATGAAAGAGGTCAAACTCCGTCCCAATGTGGGAGATTCGGACTACGGTGTACGGATTAACCGAGCCACGGAATGGCTGGCGAAGGGCAATCCGGTTAAATTTCAAGTCCGTTTGCGGGGCCGGGAGCACCAACACCGCGATCGCGCCGCTCAACTGCTCGAACGGGTCATCGAAGACCTCAGTAAAACTGCCACGGTGCAATCCTTCGATCGTCGCAGCTTAATTCTCCAACTCGCCCCCACCTAAGGGTCGTGGTTCAACCGGACTAATTTTTTCCACGGTATTGATCAAAATACCTCCCACAAACCAGAGTGCAACCCCATCACAAGTTTGGTTCACTCTGGTTTGTAACGCAGACAGAGCCTCACCCCGTGGATGCCGTGAAGACCACAATTGTTTGCTAGAGTTGAAACTAGCATCATTCACTCCGCCCCATGATCTAGTTCAGAATGTTTTTTAATGCGACAGAAATTCTGATCGATGAGTTTGTGAATCGCTTGCGGGCCGCCTATCGACGCACTTACGGCGGCCTCAAGCCAGATTATGCAGAGATTATCGCCTGGGCCGGCAGTATGGCGATGGAGAACATTGCCAACAGTGATGCACTCTACCACAATGTGGAGCACTCCATCTTAGTGACTCTGGTGGGGCAAGAAGTGCTCTACGGGCGGCATATCCGCGAAGGGGGGGTGTCCTGCGAAGATTGGCTTCATTTTTCCATCGCCTTAGCCTGCCACGATATTGGTTATGTGAAGGGAGTCTGCCGCCAAGATAACGAAGCAGAACGCCTCTACGCCACCGGAAAAAATGGCGAAATGGTTCACCTGCCGTCGGGGTGTTCTGATGCGTCGCTGACTCCGTATCATGTGGATCGCGGCAAATTATTTATTGAAGAGCGGTTTGGCGGTCATCGCCTCATCGATGCGACGTTAATTAAACAAAGTATCGAACTGACGCGCTTTCCCGTGCCCAACCAGGATGATCACCGCAGTACCATCGACTATCCGGGCTTGATTCGGGCTTCTGATTTGATTGGTCAACTCAGTGATCCGCGCTATCTCCGCAAAATTAACGCTCTGTTTTATGAGTTTGAGGAGACGGGGGCCAATGCTCTGCTGGGGTTCAAAACACCAGCGGAGTTACGGCAAAATTATCCTCAGTTTTATTGGAATGCGGTGTATCCCTTCATTGAAGATGCGTTGCAATATTTATCCCTGACCCAAAAGGGCCAGCAGATTATCGCCAATCTCTACGCGAATGTGTTCAAGGTGGAACATGCGATGGCGACGGAGGGTAAGGCTCCGTCGTTTCCGTTGGGGTGATCGCGACCGGGGTTAGAAGAGGC
>CAZCWE010000612.1:0-1863 GCA_964502285.1 uncultured Spirulina sp.
GGGACTTTGCATGGCTCCCCCCTTTTTTAAGGGGGGTCGGGGGGGATCGGCGAGGGCGAGGTACGAGGGAGCGATCGCAGACTGGTACAATCAAAAGACTGAAAATTGCTGCCTCTGAAAAGTATGTCCACTGTTGCCCTGACCGCGATCGCTGACCATCAAACCCTCACGATTACACCCCCCGCCACAGCATCCCTTCAGGGCACGATCACCATTCCCGGCGACAAATCCATTTCCCACCGGGCGTTAATGTTGGGCGCGATCGCCTCTGGCACCACCACGATTCACGGTCTCCTGCTCGGCGAAGATCCCCGCAGCACGGCGGCCTGTTTTCGGGCGATGGGGGCTCGCATTTCCGAGTTGAATACCGATACCGTCACCGTTGAGGGGGTGGGCTTGGGAAAGCTAGATGAACCCGTCGAGGTGCTCAATGCCGGGAATTCCGGAACAACCCTGCGCCTCATGCTCGGCCTGCTTGCGTCCCATCCGGAGCGTCTGTTTACGGTGACGGGCGATGGGTCATTGCGATCGCGCCCTATGTCCCGCGTCATCAAACCCCTCAGCCAAATGGGGGCGCAAATTTGGGGCCGCAACAATCACAACCTCGCCCCCCTCGCCGTCTACGGTCAACATCTCCAGGGCATGACCTACCATTCCCCCATCGCCTCCGCCCAGGTGAAATCCTGCATTCTCCTCGCCGGTCTCTCCGCTGCAGGGCAAACCACCGTGATCGAACCGGCCTTATCTCGCGATCACAGCGAGCGGATGCTCAAAGCCTTTGGCGCAGATTTAACCGTTGATCCCGAACACCTGAGCGTCACGGTGACGGGCCAAAGTGGGCAATTAACCGGGCAAACTGTCGTTGTTCCCGGCGACATCAGCTCGGCGGCGTTTTGGTTGGTGGCGGCAGCGATTACCCCCGGATCGGATTTGTTAATTGAAAATGTCGGAATGAACCCAACGCGGACGGGCGTGCTCGAAGCCTTGGCGATGATGGGGGCGGATATTACCGAAGAAAATCCCCGTACCGTGACGGGGGAACCGGTGGCAGATTTGCGGGTGCGTCATTCTGCGTTAAAGGGTTGCACGATCGCCGGCGATATCATCCCGCGTCTCATTGATGAAATCCCGATCCTCGCGGTGGCGGCGGTGTTTGCGACGGGGACGACGGTGATCAGTGATGCTGAAGAATTGCGGGTCAAGGAAAGCGATCGCCTCGCGGTGATCGCGGCGGAACTGAGTCGCATGGGCGCGAAGGTGACGGAACTGCCCGATGGTTTAGAAATTACTGGCGGCACACCCTTAACGGGGACAGATGTGGACAGCCACACCGACCACCGGATCGCCATGAGTTTAGCGATCGCCGCCCTCAACGCCAGCGGTGCGACCCATATTTATCGTGCCGAAGCCGCCGCGATTTCCTACCCGGATTTCGTCGCCACCCTAGAGCAGGCCTGGCGATAACGTTCACCCCGTCCTCCCTGAACCCATGATGTCCCTGAAAATTCCGCCGATCGCCCTGCCCCTCGGCGCTAGTTTGCTGTTTGCCGGGAGTTTTATCGCGGGTAAATACACCACCGCCGATCTGCTGCCCCTCACCACGTCTCTCTGGCGGTATCTGGTAGCACTCCTGTTTCTCACGGTGATGGCGTGGCGGTTGCCCGGTCTCAGTTTAACGGTCGCCCGGCGTGATCTGCTGCCCCTAAGTTTGCTGGGTCTGTCGGGGATTGTGGGCTACCACTATTTTTTCTTTAGCAGTCTGCGCTATACCGCCGTGATTAACACCGCGATGATTAACGCCACCAATCCGATCATCACCAGCATTGCGGCGGCGCTGATCCTGGGGGAAACCTTGGCATTCAA
>CAZCWE010000613.1:0-1848 GCA_964502285.1 uncultured Spirulina sp.
AGGTGGGCAACCTCGAAGCCCGCCGCGATGCCCGCTTGGCCGATGAAGGCAAGAGTGTGCCGGAATTGGTGATGGCGTTGGTACAGGACACCTTAGGCACTTTAACCACCCAAAAAGAGCAGCTCACCGCCGAAGTGATCAAGTTGGAGAAACGGCGCGATCGCATTGAAGCGGAAATGCGCAAAACTTTCACCGGCACCTCTGAAGAAATCGCGATCCGGCTCCAAGGCTTCAAAAACTACCTGATGGGCAGCCTCCAAGACCTGGCCGCCGCCACGGAGCAGATCGATCTTCCCGAACCGAAGGTAGTGCGCGTTCCCACGCCGGAATCCCGCCCCGCCGAAACCGAAGCCCCCACCCCCCAATTCACCAAACAACGCTACCAAGACCAGCGCCGCCGCATCACCAGCATCCTCGATCAATACCGGACGATGCCCGACTACTACGGGCCGCCGTGGCAACTGCGCCGCACCTTTGAGCCGATCCACGCCGATCGCCTCCAGGATTGGTTTTTCAAACAGGGCGGCCGCGGCGTGATCCGCTCCCTGGGGAGTCGGTTGCAAAATGTCCTCGTGGCCTCGGCAGCGATCGCAGTCTTGCGCCAACTGTATGGCGATCGCCTCCAAATCCTCGTCCTGGCCAACACCCCCGAACGCCTCGGCGAATGGCGGCGCGGCCTGCAAGACTGTCTCGGCATCTCCCGCAGCGACTACGGCCCCACACGCGGCGTCGCCCTCTTTGAAGCCCCCGAAGCCCTGATCCAAAAAGCCGAACGCCTCGTGGAGATGAAGCAACTCCCCTTGATCGTCATCGACGAAACCGAAGACGTGATCAACCTCGCCCTCTTGCAATTCCCCCTCTGGCTCGCCTTCGCCCCCGACCCCTCCCAGCCCACGAGCTACGTCTATTAGCCAACGGCAAGAGTCGCCCCTGAGCGTCTCTACGGGGGTGCGGGGGAGCTTGCTACAATAGCAACCATTCAACCCTGCGACGGATTATCGACCTATGACCGCTCCCGTCCTCACCTCTTCCGATGCGATCGCCGCATCCAATCCGGCCCACGCCTACGACATTGAACTGCGGCAACTGACGAAGCAATTTGACCGCGAGGTGGTGATTGATGGGGTGGATTTGCAGATTCGGCCGGGGGAGTTTTTCTGTATTTTGGGGCCGTCGGGCTGTGGCAAAACGACGCTGCTGCGGCTGTTGGCGGGGTTTGAAACGCCGACGGGGGGCGAGGTGGTGATTCAAGGGCAGGTGATGAACCGCGTGCCGCCCTATCGCCGCCCGGTGAATACGGTGTTCCAGAGTTATGCCCTGTTTAATCATTTGACGGTGGCGGATAATGTGGCGTTTGGGTTGCGGGTGAAGCGGTTGCCGAAGGATGAGGTGCGCGATCGCGTCGCCACGGCCCTGCAAGGGGTGCGGATGGAAGGGTTCGCGACGCGCTACCCGCAACAACTGTCCGGCGGTCAACGGCAACGGGTGGCCCTGGCGCGGGCCTTGGTGAACGAGCCGACGGTGATTCTCCTCGATGAACCCTTGGGGGCGTTGGATTTGAAACTGCGTAAGGAAATGCAGGTGGAATTGTCCCGGCTGCATCAAGAGGTGGGCTTAACCTTTGTGATGGTCACCCATGACCAAGAAGAAGCCCTCTCCCTGTCCGATCGCATCGCGGTGGTACGCGCCGGGAACATTGAACAGGTGGGCACACCCAGCGAGATCTACGAACGGCCCCGGACGGCGTTTGTGGCGGATTTTATCGGGGATACAAACTTTTTTCGGGGCGAGGTGCAACAGGTCGAGGGCGATCGCATCACCTTCACCACGGCCACCGGCCTCACCCTC
>CAZCWE010000614.1:0-1839 GCA_964502285.1 uncultured Spirulina sp.
TGTAGTATTTTTGCTTTTGATCTATAGAATTAGAAGCATCATCATATTACAGTAAATCTCACGAAATTAATATGGTTTTATGTCGTTTTATTAATCAGAGCTAAAATCATCGGGCAAATCGTCAAATTGGATACCTAACGCAGTACAAAGGGCCTTGATTTGCGGAATGCTGAGACTCGCAACACTGATCCCGCGCTCCCAGTTGCTCACGGTTTTGCTCGTGACTCCAATTTTTCGGGCGAGTTCATCTTGGGAAAGTTTTGCTTGTTCCCTGAGTTGCTTGAACGTTAGGCGATCGCTAGGTTTGGGCATAGATTAGAAATTAATTTCTAGAATTTGCTTGACTTTTCCGCTCAGTTTCTAGAAAATGATTTCTAGCGGGCAGCCATTCCATCAAAACTGCTCCATAAACTGCTTTCAACCATTGAGCGGAGAAGTTGAGCTTCTTCTGATCATCCCATGAACTATCGCACTCGGTTGCATAACTGGGTGATTGTTCGGCAGCTTCCAAATATGCAGCGTTTAGTGCTTCGGCGTTTTGTGAAACGTTCGGACGCTGAAAACTGCGTAATTCTCCTGCGCCGATTTAATCCCCAGATGACTCTAGTTATTATGTTTGATCCCCCGTTGGAGAGTTTTCACGATGGTTAAATCATTTCAATGTCCAGGCTGCAAGCGTTGGATCACACCGGGACAGAATGCACGGGCGAACTGTACCCGCACCTGTGGCGATCCAGCCTGTCAAAAGTTGCGCATGACAAGAAAATTACAAGGCCATGATTATTTTGGTCAACGTGAAAAAATTGCCCAACTCAAAGCGCAAGGGGTGGATCTGGTAACGTGCCAGATCTGTGGGGATGAATTTGAGATGATTCATTTTGCACATTTAAGAACCCACGGCCTCACGGTGTCAGAATACAAAGAGATGTATCCCCATGAACAACTTTTAAACAGTCGAACCCAGCAAACCCGCGCCCAAGGTTCAATCGTACAATCAAAGTATTTAACCTACGACGGAAAAGAACCCGATGCCAAATTATTTGAGTTTTTGGCGGGTTCCTTGCTGGGTGATGGTTGCCTAACTCAGGAAAAATCAAAGCGTAATGCTCGATACGCGGAAGGGGCGGCGAATCAACCTTATCTAGAATGGAAATATCAATTTCTAGCCGAATACTTTTCCTGTACTTTTGGCTATCGTGTCTCTAAACCACATCCAAAAACGGGCAAGACTTATCCGGGCTGGTGGCTGAAGACTTCTGTTCACCCAGTCTTAACCGAACTTCGCCAGCATTGGTACAACCAAAAAAAAGTTGTGCCGTTAGATTTCATTGAGCAATATTTAACAGAATTTGCGCTCACCATTTGGTTTTGTGATGATGGATATCTCAGCCGATACGGGGCGGTACTTTATCCGATGATGTTTAGTGATGATGAGGTTAAATTCTTGCGTTATCTGCTTTTAGCGCGTTTTGGGCTGAATACCTCGTTATCTTTGACGCAAAAAGGGCAATCAATTGTAAGGATTTTGGCAGAATCTCGGCCTAAGTTTCAAAGCATTGTGTCAAAGTTCAAAATTCCCGGAATGGCTTATAAAATCCAGGGCTGATTAGGTCGATATTGTCTAGGGGATGCTGTTGCGGTCTTCATCCCCTAGACAATGATTCATCTAGAACCTTTTCAGTTAACTGTGCGGCCAAAACGCGCCGTAACTGGGGATTATCCTGCAACTCCTGAGCATTCAACACCCGATCCACCAACCCCGCCACCTGCTCCACCGCCCGCGCATCCAACCACACCAACCGATGAACCTCCCCCCCATCCGGTCGCGTCACCGTCAAT
>CAZCWE010000615.1:0-1819 GCA_964502285.1 uncultured Spirulina sp.
ACGCCGATCTGGCAGCTCTCCGCGGCTTCGACCAGTTGCTGGTAGGTGCCGGCGTTGATGTCCTTGATGTAGGCCTGCTTGTTGTCGTCGTAGGCGAACACCGCAACGGGATAGTCGCCCGCGTTGGCTTCCACACTATTGAGAAATGCGATCAATTGATCTAAAACCGCATCATTGGCCAAGGTGTAAATCCCGTCAGTCATGGTAATTTCGGGTGGCGTACAGTTTCAAGTGTACGCGAGGGAATCGGCCCTGACCGGGGGAGATAGCTCAGATCGGGCGGGGAATGGGTACGGTTTGAGGGGAAGCGATCGCACAGAATGGCAACAAAAATCAATTATTTGGGGTCGAACGAGGGAGCATCCGACACCCCAATCATTCAGGAATAATATGGATTTTTGAACAATACCACAGTGGTCATTTTGGATTTTTGAACTATCATAGGTCACAGTTATCCCCTGCTAGCAAGATGAGTTAGTATATTTTGCTACAAAATATCCCACTCATTGTTTTTTTTTAGAGTATGAATACCGCGTCATCCACCCGTCGAATTGTTAAAGAACGGCGCGACTATAATACCTGGGTCGCCAATGAAACCCTTGAAGATTATTCCCTCCGCTATGCCCCGAAATCCTTTCGGAAATGGTCGGAATTACTCGTGGCCAACACGGCGCTGGGGGGCATTTCCTTCCTAGCCTTAGAGGCGATCGGTGGCTCCTTGGCGATTAATTATGGGTTTGCGAATTCATTTTGGGCGATTCTCGTCGTCGGCGCGTTGATCTTTTTGGCGGGAATTCCGATCGCGTATTACGCCGCAAAATACAACATTGACATGGATTTGCTGACGCGGGGGGCAGGGTTTGGCTACATCGGCTCCACGATTACATCGCTGATTTATGCGTCCTTTACCTTTATCTTTTTTGCCCTCGAAGCGGCAATTATGGCCCAGGCGCTCAAGCTCTATTTTGGGCTGCAATTATGGTTGGGGTATATTCTCTGTTCAGTCATTATTATTCCCTTGGTTTTTTATGGGGTGACGCTGATTAATCAGTTGCAGTTGTGGACGCAGCCGCTGTGGTTGTTTCTGATGATCGCGCCCTACGGATTTGTCTTGGCTAAAGAACCCGATGCGCTGACCCATTGGGTGCATTTTGCGGGGAATTCTCCTAGCGGGGCGGGGTTTGATCCGCTGTTGTTTGGGGCGGCGGCAACGGTGTCGTTTTCGTTGATTGCGCAGTTGGGAGAACAGGTGGACTATCTCCGGTTTTTGCCGGATCAGGGGGACGATAATCGTGTGCAGTGGTGGCTGGCGGTGATTACGGCGGGGCCGGGTTGGATTGTGTTGGGGGCAGCCAAGCAGTTGGGCGGGGCGTTTCTCGCGTCGTTGGCGATTTCTCAAGGTATTGCGATCGCTCAAGCCAAAGAACCCGTCCAAATGTATCTCGCCGGGTTTCACTATATGTTTGAAAATCCGGCGGTGGTGCTGACGGTGGGCACAGTGTTTGTGATTGTGTCGCAGATTAAAATCAACGTCACCAACGCCTACGCGGGCTCCTTGGCTTGGTCGAATTTTTTCTCGCGCTTGACCCATTCCCATCCGGGGCGGGTGGTGTGGTTGGTGTTCAATGTGGCGATCGCGCTGATGTTGATGGAATTGGGCGTGTTTTCCACCCTAGAGGCGGTTTTAGGGCTGTATTCCAACGTGGCGATCGCTTGGGTGGGCGCTCTTGTGGCGGATCTGGTGATCAATAAACCCCTCAAACTCAGCCCCTCCTATATCGAATTCAAACGGGCCTACCTCTACAACATCAACCCCGTC
>CAZCWE010000616.1:0-1801 GCA_964502285.1 uncultured Spirulina sp.
CCAGCCCAGCCTGAAGCGTGTCGATCAAACCGTTCCCCGCCCAACCTGAAAACTATACGGAACAGACCACCTCTTGCTAGGATCAATGGTCGGAACTCCAAACAATCCA
The DNA here is from genome assembly GCA_964502285.1 of uncultured Spirulina sp. Taxonomy (GTDB): domain Bacteria; phylum Cyanobacteriota; class Cyanobacteriia; order Cyanobacteriales; family Spirulinaceae; genus Spirulina. Next base: position 110 of record CAZCWE010000616.1, read on the forward strand.
GCACTATGACGACCCACGAGCAGATTCCCCCCCACGGCGGACATTTAATTAACCGGATTGCCACCGAAGCCGAAGGCAACGAATTTCGCGCCCAAGCCGACAGCCTGCCTCGTGTGCAGCTTGATGAGCGGGCCTTTTCGGACTTGGTGATGATTGCGATCGGTGGCTTCAGTCCCCTCATCGGCTTCATGGAGCAAGGGGACTATGAACCCGTCGTCACTGATATGCGCCTCGCCAATGGGTTGCCCTGGGCAGTCCCTGTTACCCTGTCCGTCACCGAAGAGATTGCCGAACCCCTCAAAGAAGGAAGCTGGGTGCGTTTGGATGATCCCACCGGGCGATTTGTCGGTGTCCTCGAACTCACTCAAAAATACCGCTACAACAAAACCCACGAAGCCGTCAACGTTTACCGCACCGACGAAGACAAGCATCCCGGCGTGAAAGTAATTTACGACCAAGGGCCGATCAACCTGGCGGGCCCGGTGTGGTTGCTAGAACGTGACCCCCATCCCCTCTTTCCCCAGTACCAAATTGATCCGGCAGTCTCGCGGGCTAAGTTTAAAGCCGCTGGCTGGAAAACCGTCGTCGGCTTCCAAACCCGGAACCCAATCCACCGCGCCCATGAATACATCCAAAAATGCGCCCTCGAAACCGTGGATGGTTTATTCCTCCATCCCCTCGTCGGAGCGACCAAGAGCGATGATATTCCCGCTGATGTGCGGATGCGCTGCTATGAAATTATGATGGATCGCTATTTCCCCCAAGACCGGGTGATTTTGGCGATTAACCCTTCGGCGATGCGCTATGCGGGGCCCCGTGAGGCGATTTTCCATGCCTTGATTCGGAAGAATTATGGCTGTACCCATTTCATCGTGGGGCGTGACCATGCTGGGGTTGGCGACTACTACGGCACTTACGACGCGCAACATATTTTTGATGAGTTCGAGCCGGAAGAATTGGGGATTATCCCGATGAAGTTTGAGCACGCCTTCTACTGCACGCGGACGGGTCAGATGGCGACGACGAAAACCAGCCCCAGCGGGCCGGAAGAGCGGGTGCATCTCTCCGGGACGAAGGTGCGGGCCCTGTTGCGGGAAGGGAAGTTGCCGCCGCCGGAATTTTCGCGGCCGGAAGTGGCTCAGGAGTTGATCCGGGCGATGCAGGGTTAAAGCGTCGCGATCGCTCGTATAATATCAGCTTATCAGTATTGGATTTTTAATCCGTTGAGGGTGTCCAATTGCTGATAGGCTGATAGCAAAGCATTCGCACATCAGCAGCATAGGTTGGTATGAGATTGGATCGACGTACCTTTTTGCAACAGGTCGGGCTCACACTGCTGGCCACTGGAGCAGGCGCGATCGCTCCACCCCCCAGTTGGGCAGCGGCTGCGACAGAGTACCAAAAAACCGTCACCGCAACAAATCGCCGCAAACTTGCGCTCTTGGTGGGGATCGACAACTATCCCCACCATCCCTCTTTAGAAGGGTGTGGGATGGATGTGGAATTGCAGCGGGAAGTGTTGATCCATCGGTTGGGGTTCCAGCCGGCGGATATTGTCACGATTACGGATCAACAAGGGACACGGGAAAATATTGAAACGGCGTTCCAAGAACATCTGATCAAACAGGCCCAGGAAGACGATACGGTGGTCTTTCACTTCAGCGGCTACGGGGCCCAAGTCCACCGCGATCC
>CAZCWE010000617.1:0-1760 GCA_964502285.1 uncultured Spirulina sp.
GGTGAGGGATTGCATAACTGGGATGCACCCCCGCCATAAACTCGAGAAGATGATGCAGGGGATACCTTTTGGGGCCCTCAGTTCGCCCTACTATGGCAATCACCCTGTCGTTGAACTGATCATGCAAGGCTCATTACAGCGGATTCAAATGGGCGCGATCTTCTTTTTATTGACGATCGCTATGGCTGTGGTGGGCTATATGGTCTTCGGGTGGACGGTGCTCGAAGCCGTCTATATGGTGGTGATCACGATTTTCGGGGTGGGCTATGGGGAAGTGAAACCCCTGGAAACCCCCGCTCAGAAAATTTTCACGATTATTGTGATTATTGCCGGCACATCGTCAGCGGTGTACTTGGTGGGAGGGTTTGTCCAAATGTTGACCGAAGGTGAAATTAATCGCGCACTCCATGCCCAACGCAAGCAGCGGAGTATTGACACCCTCAGTAATCACACGATTATTTGTGGGTTTGGTCGGATTGGGCAGGTGTTGGCGCGGCAATTGGCCCAAACGGAGGAACTCTTTGTGGTGGTGGATACTCAGCGCGATCGCATCCAACAAGCCGAAGACCTCGGCTACCTCACCTACACCGGCAACGCCTCCGAAGAACTCAGCCTCCAAGCCGTGGGCATCAGCACCGCCAAAGTCCTCGCCACCGTCCTCCCTGATGATGCCAACAATGTCTTTATTGCCCTCACCGCCCGTGGCTTAAACCCGAATCTCTTGATCTTGGCGCGGGGCGAACTCCCCAGCACCGAAAAAAAACTGCGCCTCGCCGGAGCCGATCACGTTGTGCTCCCTGCTGCCCTCAGTGGAATTCGCATGGCCAGCTTGATCACCCGCCCCACCACCGTTGATTTTTTCGCCCAAGCCGAAGAGCGCCGCCAACTCGATGAAATGCTCAATCACATCGATGTGCAACTGGATGAACTCGTCGTGGAGGCAGATTCGAGCCTCATCCATAAAAGCATCCGAGAAATTGAAGTGCGCAGCAAAGGCACGTTTATCATCGTGGCGCTGCAACGGGCAGATGGAACCGTGGCGGTGCATCCTAATCAGTCGTTGGTTTTAAATGTGGGTGATACTTTGATCATCTTGGGTCATCAGAGTGACATCCCTCAGTTTGCGCGCCATTACGAACTTAAGAATAAACGACGTTATCGAGGAGCCACGTTTTAAACGATGATCGATACCCTCTGGCTATTGCTCTGCACCGGATTAGTCTTTTTGATGCAAGCGGGGTTTATGTGCCTGGAATCGGGGATGACCCGTTCTAAGAACAGCATCAATGTCGCGGTGAAAAACCTCGCTGATTTTGGCTTGTCTGTGGCCTGTTTTTGGTTGTTTGGCTACGCGCTGATGTTTGGGACATCGTGGCAGGGATGGGTGGGGCTGTCGCACTTTGTCCCCAATGTTGAACCGGCGGATGTGGCGGTGCTCTTTTTGTTTCAGGCGATGTTTTGTGGTACGGCGACGACGATTATTTCGGGGGCATTGGCGGAGCGGCTCAAGTTTACGGCCTATTTAGCGATCGCCACTTGGGTGGCCGCGTTGGTCTATCCCCTCTTTGGGCATTGGGCCTGGAATGATCAGGGGTGGCTGAAGCAACTGGGGTTTATTGATTTTGCCGGGTCTACGGTGGTTCACAGTGTGGGGGCGTGGGTGAGTGCGGCGGTGTTGCTGACGGTGGGGGCTCGCCATGGCCGGGTTGAAGCGGGGAAGGCGGTCAAAATTCAGGGGTCAAACCTGCCGTTTTCCGTGC
>CAZCWE010000618.1:0-1732 GCA_964502285.1 uncultured Spirulina sp.
GTAGGGGGACGGTGGTGCGATCGCCGTTGAGCACCTGGCCGCCACTGGGGACGATCGCAATGCCGGCCCGACTCACCGCCGCCCGCCAATCGGGGCCATCGGCATCGACAGTGAGCCGAATCGCGTCTGCGTCAAACTGGATCGTGTCCACGCCGTAGCGATTGATCAAAATGGTTTGATTTTGGAGATTGTCGGGGATGCGATTGCCCCGAATGGCGATCGCGATTTCTTTGCGATCGCGACTGCGGCTCACCGTTGCCTGGGGTTGGGACAGTTCCGCCAATCGCACAAAAAAGCCATTTTGGGTGACTTGGAAATTATCCAACCCGGTCACCGGGCCCTGGTTGAGATCAATCCGTTCCGGGGGCGGTAAGGTTACCTGCCATTGGCGATCCGTCGTGCCGCGAAATTCCACCCGTTCCGGGTCGAGGGTGTAGCCTGGGGCCAGTTCAATCACGAGACGGGTCGTATTGGCGTTAAATTGACCAATCCGGACTTCCCGAATCGTGCCCCCCACGCGCTGGGTCACGGTGGGACGGCTGAGGGTCGTGCCGGGCAAGTCAATCACGAGCCGGGTCGGGTCGGCAATCAGGCGTGCTGTGGGCTGCACCCCGTCATCGGTGGTAAACCGCAATTGATTGGCACGATTATCAAATTGCCATGAGGTGAGCCGACCGGCTTCGGCAGGAGATGCCCAAAGGACAAGGCCTAAGAGCGAGAGTGTCAACCAGCGTAATGTCACAGGAATTACTCCAGGATCAAAAAGTGTGTGAGTGAGTCGGATGAGAATTTCAAATCATAGCCTACCGCGAGAATCCTATATTTCTAATGGGGGGGATGGGGATTTTGCCCAGAAACTCCCGAATCACACTAGAATAAACGACGATTCCTAGGGGCAAAGACGGTGGCAGAGGTTGTTCTTGACAAGATTTATAAACAGTTTCCGAGCCAGTCGGGAGCGAAAAATCAGGCTGTCAATGTGCTGCGTGGGATTGATTTGCAGATTCGGGATGGTGAGTTCATGGTCTTGGTGGGGCCGTCGGGCTGCGGTAAAAGTACGCTGCTGCGGATCTTGGCGGGGTTAGAAACCCAGACGGCGGGATCGATTAGGGTGGGCGATCGCACCATCCACACCCTCCCCCCTAAAGACCGGGATATCGCCATGGTGTTCCAGAGCTACGCCCTCTATCCCCACCTCTCGGTGGCGGGCAACATCGGCTTCGGACTGCGCCGCAGCCGCCCCCGCACCCCACTGCAGCACGTGCAGGACAGCCTGCACCAGGCCACCCGGCGCCTGCCGGCTGGGCTGCGGGTGCCCTCGGCCCGGGAGGAGCGCAGGCTCCTGCGGGAGCTTATACGGAACCGGGGCAACAAATCCAAGGCCTACCGCATGGCGGATAGACATGCCAAGCGCTTCTTCGTTTCCGCCTATCAGGCGGCCCTGTTCAACCAGGTCCTGGCCCGACGCCTGGCCCGGCTGGATCGCCTGCTGCCAGGCGACATCGCGATCAAGCACAGCAATTGCATGAGGTGATTCTGCACCATGTCTCGCAAGATGCCCGCCCGCTCGAAGTAGGCTCCTCGCCCCTCCACCCCCAGCGTCTCGGCCCCCGTGATCTGTACGTGGTCGACGTACTTGTTGTTCCAGACCGGCTCGTACAGCTCATTGGCGAACCGCAGCGCCAGAATATTCTGGACGGTCTCCTTGCCGAGGTAGTGGTCGATGCGGTAG
>CAZCWE010000619.1:0-1727 GCA_964502285.1 uncultured Spirulina sp.
AGCCGAAGGCTGGCCCTGAGCGAAGCCGAAGGCTGGCCCTGAGCGAAGCCGAAGGCTGGCCCTGAGCGAAGCCGAAGGGGGGTGGCTGGGGATAAGGGCACATTGATGAAGTGTGTATAAAGTAGATGCTCCCGGTAATGCTCAAACCGATTAAACACCAATCGATTCAATAGGTTGCTCATCTCTCAAGTAGTCAAAAACAGCGATCGCACTGATCGGCTGACCCGCCAACCTGATGTCACTCTAATGCCAGCAATGTTAATCCTCTTTAGCGGTTAAATCTGAGCATCTCCCGTCGGTTTTATTCTCTTGAGAACTAAAAAAAGTTGGGATTAAGAATCAAAACAAATGACACTCCCATTCATCACTGTAAGACCCCTCGATACGATGGGATCTATTCTGTTCATAAATCAACACTTTTAGACCTTTGAAGCGTGATCAGTTGAGTCTTAATGACGGGATAGTTGAGCCACTTGGGCCGCAGCCCGTTGTCCGGAAAGATAAGCTCCATGGACTGTGCCCCGATAGAGTTGATGGGTGTGTTCTCCGGCGAAAAAAAGCACCCCGTTCACTGAACGGCCGAGGGTCGTAAAATCATCAGGGGTTGCGCCCACCGCCGCATAGGAATAGGAGCCTCGACTGAAGGGATCAGCCGTCCAGCGTGACACGAGGAGTCGTTCTAACTCTGGAATATTGGGGCCGAAGAGGGTACGAAGAACGCTCATCACTTCAGAGGCGATCGCTGCCTCCGTTTGGTTTTCTAAATCGAGTCCCGCCCGCCCAAACCCGAAGGTCATTAATATTGGTGCATCGCTAAAGGTTCGCGCATTTAAAAAGTAGCTGTACTTGCCTTTTTCGGGGTTAGCATAGCCAAAATACTGCTGGGTTTCATCCCAAAACGAGCGCGGAAACTGCAACACCACTTTATTTACATGGCCCATCTGAAGTTTTGCCAGGGAGCGGCGCATCGGGGGCGGTAAATCTGGGGTAATCGTCACCGTCCCACTTTGCAGCACCCCTAACGGCAAGGTGATCACAGCATAATCGGCCGTAAACTCGCCTTGGTGGGTGGCGATCGCTACGCCGTGATCGGTGTGGGTAATGGTGTCCACGATGTGATTGAGTTTGATCGGCAACCCCTGAGCCAGGTTGTTCACCACCGCATCGTAGCCCCCCGGCAAAATCACATCCGCACCGGGAAACGTTTCATCTTCGTTCCAATACCAGGCCGAAAGCTCCTCAATATCGCCCCCGGCATCGAATTCGAGCCAACTGGTGAGGTGATAGCGCAGCAGGGGATCGTCAAGGGCATCGGGGGCGATCGCGCGCAACGCCGCCGCAATCGAGAGGTCGCGGTCTTGGGACTCGCTGTAGCGGGCAAGACGGTCGAGGAGTTGCTCGTATTGCGCTTCAGCTCGTTCTAGTTCCCCATCGGTCACGGGTTCACCATCGGGGCGATAGACCACGACGCGATCGTCTTCGGTGACAAACGTGGGTACACCCGCAGCACGGGCCAGGGGAGTGATCGGGTTATCACCGTCGGGGCCGTGAATCCAACTAGCCCCCATGTCCATCGGTACGCCGAGGCTGCGGTCTGTCCAGATCCGGCCCCCGATGCGATCGCGCCCCTCCAACACCGTCACCGCAAAGCCTTGGGCCGTCAAATCACGGGCCGCCGCCAACCCCGCCACCCCTGCACCCACCACCAGCACCGAGCGACCTTGGCC
>CAZCWE010000620.1:0-1724 GCA_964502285.1 uncultured Spirulina sp.
CGGTTATTCAAAAATCAATATTTAGATGTCCTAAACCTTGTGACTACTGCTATATATGGATGTTGATCAAAATCGATCGCCTAGTTTTTGTTATTTTCGGGACAAGCTGCGCAGGGCGATCGCTTCTCACTAGGGATGCGATCGCTTCTTATTCTCTTCCTACAATCCATCAAAACCGACGCAAGAAGGCGAAGAGCTTGCGCAGGAGCTTTTGGAGGCTGGTTTGTTGGGCGTAGCGTTGTTTTTGGAGGAGGAGGCCGGTTTTGCTGTTGACTTCGGCGAGGGTGGGGTAGATGTGGATGCCGGTGAGTTTGGAGACGGGGAGTTTGTTGGCCATGGCGAGGACGATTTCGTGGATCAGTTCGCCAGCGATGGGGCCGACCATGTGAGCGCCGAGGATTTCGCCGTTTTTGCGGGTGATGATTTTGCAAAAGCCGTCGGTGGCGCCTTCGGCTTGGGCGCGATCGACACCGCTGAAGGGTTGTTTGAGGATGGCGATGTCGTCGCCGTAGCGATCGTGGGCCTGTTGTTCGCTCAGGCCGACTCGTGCGAGTTCGGGATCGGTGAAGGTGGCCCAGGGGATGACGCGATAATCGATTTTGCTGGGGAAGAATTTTTTCAGGGGTGAAAAGAGGGCGTTGGTGATCACGTAGACGGCTTCGTAGCCCGCCACATGGGTGAATTGATAGCCGCCGATCACGTCGCCGCAGGCATAGATGCGGGGGTTACTGGTGCGGAGGGCGGCATCAACTTTGACGCCGGTTTTGTCGTAGGTGACTCCGGCGGCGGCGAGGTTGAGGCTATCGACGTTGGGCAGCCGTCCGGCGGAGACGAGGATTTCATCGACGATGATCTCTTCATCACCGGCCCAGATGTGTTTTTTTCCGTCGATGACGCGGACTTTTTCGGCGCGGGTGTGGTTGAGGACGCGGATACCTTCGGATTCCAGTTGTTTTTCAATGACGATCGCAGCGTCGGGGTCTTCTTTGGGGAGGATGCGATCGCGACTGGAAAGAATCGTCACCTTTGCCCCTAAACGATGGAGGGCTTGGCCCAATTCGCAGCCGATGGGCCCGGCTCCGATCAGGGCGAGGGTTTGGGGGCATTGGGTGAGGGAAAAAACTTGCTCGTTGGTGATGAATCCGGCATCGGTGAGGCCATCAACGGGGGGAATGGCGGGGCGCGATCCGGTGGAGATCACGAAGGCGCGGGCGGTGAGGCGGCGGCCGTTGACCTCGAAGGTGGTGCGATCGCAAAACTGCCCCGACCCAAAAATCACCTCAACCCCTAAGCCGCGAAATCGCTCTGGGGAGTCGTGGGGTTCAATGGTTTGGATCACGTTATGGACATGGCCCATGGCTTCGAGGAAGTTAATTCGGGGCGGGTCAGCATAGACCCCAAACCGGGAGCCGTGGCGGGTGTTGTAGGCGACGCGGGCGGCATGGATTAGGGATTTACTGGGGACGCAGCCATGCCAGAGGCAATCGCCACCGAGCTTTTCCTTTTCCACGAGGGCCACTTTCGCGTTTAATTGGGCGGCAGCACTGGCCACCACCAACCCACCGGAACCTCCCCCAATAATCACCAAATCGTAATCCACTGCCATGCTATTCTCCTCCCAACGCTCAGATCTGTAAGCTCGTTTTGATCGTCAGTGTAGTCAGGAATTCCGGCAGAAGCACTGAAAAGATACTGAATCTTTGCTGAGAGGGGGTTCTAATGGT
>CAZCWE010000621.1:0-1700 GCA_964502285.1 uncultured Spirulina sp.
TATCCGACCTTGGCTCTGGCGTTGGCACTCTTTCCCGATGCGGCGTGGGATGTGCTGTCGCCCCAAACTCCGCTGCTGCGGTGGCAGGTGGTGACACTGGATGCCACGTTGGGGTTGACCCAAGCCCGGTTAACCCTAGACCCTCGGATTTTGTGCGCTTTGTTGGGGGTTCCGGCGTTCGATCGCGCCCTCTCGACTTGGATACAGCCCTTAATCCGAGAAACGATCGCACTGCCGCCCTCTCAGCAGGCGATCGCCGATCACGTCATCCCCGTGTGGCGTTCCGGTCATTATCCCCTGGTGCAACTCTGCGGCACGGATCGGCAGGCGAAAACTGCGATCGCGCTCACCATCGCCCAGGCCCTCGACTTGAGTGTCTATTGTTTACCGATTGATCACCTGGGGAGCGATCGCGATGCCATTATGACCTTGAAACAGCAGTGGTTCCGGGAAGCGATTCTCAGCCAAGCGATCCTCTTCATTGATGCCGATGCCCAAGCCCGCCCGGAACAGAAAACTGCGATCGCCTCCTTGATCTCCGGTCTCCCCATTCCCCTCATCCTCAGCAACCACAGCCGCCAACCTCTCCACGAAACCAGCCTCACCTTCGAGCTACGCCCCCTCCCCTACCCAGAAAAGCGGCAATTGTGGCATACCTATCTCGGCGATCGCGCCGCTGACCTCAATGGCGCACTCGATCCCCTCGTCGCTCAATTCAGCCTCAACAGCCACACGATCCAGGCCGCCTGTTCTGCCGTCCAAGATGCGCCGAGTCCCGAATTGGGCGATCGCCTCTGGCACTATTGCCGCACCCAAGCCCGCCCCCAACTCGACCACCTCGCCCAGCGCATCCACTGCACCGCCACCTGGGACGACCTCGTCTTGCCCGATCGCGAACGTACCATCCTCCGCGACATCGCTACCCACGTCAAACAACGCGCCAAAGTTTACGAAAAATGGGGATTCGCCGCCAAAAGTGTTCGGGGGTTGGGGATTACGGCTCTCTTTGCCGGGGCCAGTGGGACGGGGAAAACCATGGCCGCCGAAGTGCTGGCCCAAGAATTCCAACTCGATCTCTATCGCATTGATCTCAGCGCCGTGAGTAGTAAATACATTGGCGAAACTGAGAAAAATCTCCGCCAAATTTTCGACGCTGCCGAAGCCGGATCAGCCGTTTTACTCTTCGATGAAGCTGATGCTTTATTTGGCAAACGAACGCAGGTAAAAGATAGTCACGATCGCCACGCCAATTTAGAAGTGAGTTACCTCTTACAACGGATGGAATCCTATCAAGGCTTGGCGATTTTAACCACAAATTTACGCGATTCCCTTGATCAGGCTTTTGTGCGGCGGCTCCGGTTTATGCTCACCTTTCCGTTTCCCAAGGCAGAACATCGTTACGCCATCTGGCAGCGCATTTTCCCCCCTCAAACCCCCACCCAGGCGTTGGATTATGACGAATTGGCCCAGCTTGAAGTAGCGGGGGGAAATATTCGAGCGATCGCCCTCAATGCCGCCTTCGTTGCCGCCGAAGCCCATGAGCCGATCCAAATGAAACATCTCCTCAAGGCCGCCCGCGTCGAATATTTAAAAATTGGTCAACCCCTGACGGGGATTGATCTAGATGCGTGGTTGGAGCCGCAACGGGTCGAAAACTGAGGGGGAGCCAGAAATCAAGGGGCGCGATCGCGCCGAAATTG
>CAZCWE010000622.1:0-1661 GCA_964502285.1 uncultured Spirulina sp.
CCTTCACCCTCGCGCCGATCATCGCCTGGCTCACCAAAGGCCGCTACTACATCGCCCGCGAAAACACGCTCCGCCTCAACACTGTTTCCGATGCCCTGCTAGAATGCATCGTTTGCAGCCAAGCCTACGAAGTCGCTGATACTGCCTTTTGTCCGGTGTACGACGGGCCGATTTGTTCGCTCTGTTGCAGCCTCGATGCCCATTGCCACGATGCCTGCAAGACCCCCGATCACGGTTACACCAACTGGATTCACCGGATTGCAGAGATCATGTTTCGGGGCAAGCTCCATCCTCAGCTTGGGGTGCGGATTGTGCGCTTTGTGGGGATCTTCGCCCTCCTCGGTGGCAGCATCGGCACGATTATGGGGTTGGTCTATGTGTTTGTTGCCCCGAACCCAGCGGTGGATGTGGGGCACGCCTTTGTCAATGCCTTTATGTTGCTGCTGGTGGTGGCGGGCATGGGGGCCTGGTGGCTGGTGTTGAGTGAGGAAAGCCGCGAACTGGCCGAAGCGGAACTCGATAAACAAAACGAACAACTCCAGGGGGAAATTCGCGATCGCCAAGCCGCCGAAACCCAACTGCAAAAGCTAACCCACGACCTGGAAATGCGCGTCGAACAACGCACCGCCGAACTCTCCGAAGCCCTGCGCACCCTCCAACGGGCCCAAGGTCAACTCGTCCAAACCGAAAAAATGTCCAGCCTGGGGCAACTGGTGGCGGGGATCGCCCACGAGATCAACAACCCAGTGAACTTTATCCACGGCAACATCAGCCACGCCCACACCTACGCGACCGATCTGTTGGAACTGATCGATCTCTATCAACAGGAATTTCCCCAAGGGACTCCCGCCATTGACGACCTCACCGACGCGGTGGAACTGGACTTTATCCAAGAGGATCTGCCCAAACTCTTGACCTCCATGCAAGTGGGAACCGATCGCATCCGTCAAATTGTGCTGTCGCTGCGGGTCTTCTCGCGGGTGGATGAATCCGATTGTAAGCCGGTGAATATTCATGAAGGCATCGATAACACCCTGATGATCTTGGGGAATCGCCTCAAGGCCACCACAGACCATCCTGCCATTGAGGTGGTTCGTCACTATGGCTCCCTCCCAGCGGTGGAATGCTACGCCGGGCAAATGAATCAGGTGTTTATGAATCTCTTTGCCAATGCCCTTGATGCCTTTGAAGAGACGCAGGGCGATCGCACCTATGCCGACCTCACTGCCAACCCCCACCAACTGACGATCACCACCCAAGCCCTCGACCCCAATTGGATTCGGATCGAAGTGAGCGACAACGGCGCTGGCATTCCCCCAGCCATTCAAGAACAACTGTTCAATGCCTTCTTCACCACCAAAGGGGTGGGCAAAGGCACGGGTCTCGGCCTCTCGATTAGCTATCAAATTGTCGTCGAAAAACACCACGGCCACCTCTGGTGTCAGTCCGAACCGGGCCAAGGCACTACCTTCATCATCGAAATCCCCATCCGCCCTAATGCGATCGCCGCCCCCCATCCCCAGAACACACGGGAACTGGCCTCATCCTAGTGCCACAGCACAGCTAAAATTAGGCGTTAGCGTAGGGTGAGTTAGGCAGTTTCAACCTAGTGGTCAGCCACGATGATTTTGACAGTTGTTGCGCTTTAGCGCGTTTCCGCA
>CAZCWE010000623.1:0-752 GCA_964502285.1 uncultured Spirulina sp.
ACCGGGTCTGATGGTCGTCCGATCGCCCAGAAAAATACGCGCTTCATTCAAAAGCTCCTGGATTTTGATGCCGTGGTAATTGCAGGACAAGCGAAAAGCCATTGTGTGGCCTGGACGATTGATGATCTGCTCACGGAAATCCAAGCCCAAGATCCCGCCCTGGCGCAAAAGGTTTACCTCCTCGAAGATTGCACTTCTCCGGTGGTCGTGCCGGGGGTGGTGGACTTCACGGATCAGGGTAATGCGGCGTTTCAGCGTTTTGCCGATGCGGGGATGCATCTGGTGAAGTCGACCGATCCGATTGAACAGTGGCCGGGCCTTGATATTTAGGGCGAAATGAGCGATCGCACCCTCTCAGCCTTGCCGCACTGGATTAGCGCAGTCTGAGCCTGTCGAAGAGCGATCGCCCCCTCATCCCATCAACAGCTCTAGAGACATGACCCCTCCGGTCATCGCTCACCGCTAGGGCTGAGAAATTATTACCAACAATTCACACCCACACCCCATTTTTGGAGGTTTCCATGTCCAACTCTGCACCCAATCTCAACAGCTTATTTAACACCGCCCACGCTGAAGGCTCCCTCTCCACTGCATCGATGCACGCCTTGAATGTCATTGATATTGGGGCCGAAATTCAAGCCGGTTTGGGGGTCAATGTGAATGATGTCAGTGCCAGCGAAGTGGTGCTGGTGACGATTATGCCCGATGATTCCGGCTCGATTCGGTTTGGGGGCAATGCCCAAGCCGTGCGC
>CAZCWE010000623.1:779-1658 GCA_964502285.1 uncultured Spirulina sp.
ATTGATGCGTTGATGGCAACCCAGCAAAAGGATAATTTACTGATTCACACTCGGTATCTCAATGGTCATGTGCTGTACCCCTACTGCCCCCTAGAGCAAGCCGTGCGCATGACCCCGCAAAACTACAACCCCAACCAAGGCACGCCCCTGTATGATCAAACCGTCGTGCTGCTGGGGACGGTGCTCGCCAAAACCCAGGAATTTGAAGATAATGGCGTGCCGGTGCGCACCTTGACCCTGATCATTACCGATGGGGCGGATGAGCATTCCCAGCGATCGCGGGCCAAGGATGTCAAAAATCTCGTGGGGGATATGTTGCGGGCCGAGAAGCACATTGTCGCTGCCATGGGCATCGAAGACCAAGGCACTGATTTTCGCACGGTATTCCAAAATATGGGGATTCGCGATGAGTGGATTTTGACCCCCGGTAACAGCGATCGCGAAATTCGCAACGCCTTCCAAGTCTTCTCTCAATCCGTCCTCAGCCTCAGCCAAGGCTCACCCGGTTTTCGCCAATCCCTCGGCGGCTTCGGCGGCTAACGCAGTCCGGCACGAGACGCGATCGGAATCCTGATTCATCAATGAATCAGGATTTTTTAGGCTGATTCATTTGCTAAACTAAAAGGTTAGCTTCAACGTATACCTGTTTATGTCCACCCTCACTGATCCACGTCGGGAAAAACAACTCCACACCCTCCTGCAGCGGTTTGGCTTAGCCGCCGATGCCCCCGTTGATCTTCAGTTGCTCAACCTTGCCCTCACCCATCCCAGCATTGATCGCCACGCCAACTATGAGCAACTGGAATTTGTGGGGGATGCGGTGGTGCGGTTGGTGGCATCGGATATTCTCCTCGAAACCTATCCTGATGCGTTTGTGGG
>CAZCWE010000624.1:0-1654 GCA_964502285.1 uncultured Spirulina sp.
TTAGAATGTCCTAACACACTTGTCTACTGCTATAAAGACACAAAAGGGCATGATCTGCTCATGCCCTGCGGGAATTAGCGTACTTTTGGCGAAATTAACCGAGCACGGTGGCAGACAGGAACGCCAAACCCACACCCGCCAAGGTGAAGCCTGCAAAACGAAGGGGCAGGGCTTTCGTGGTGTCAAGGTTGTGCCACAGTTGCTGGGCGGTGACGGCAACGGTGAGGGCGATCGCGCCTTGAACCGTGGCGAATCCCGCCAGATAGGCCACCAATGGGGTCATCTCTGCGCCGACGATCGCTTCGCCGTAGGCATAGCCGTGGAAGACACCGGCCAGGGCAGCGATCGCCGCCACCGCCAACCATTGCAGTCGCTGGGGAATCGCCAACAGAATACCAACACTGACCACCGATACCGCGATTACTGTTTCCGCAAAGGGTAACTCCATCGCCTGTAAATGCATCCCCGTACCCAGCAGCGTGGTGACCACAAACGCCAAGGGGATTAACAAGCCGCGCTTACCGTAGAGGGCTGCTAACAAACCCGTCGCAATCACAAAGGCAAAATGATCCACGCCGATCACCGGATGGCCCAACCCGGACAGAAAGCCGGTGAAGGCTGTGGTGGGGGTTGTGCCGCCGAAAGGGTGGTGGGCGTAAGCGGCTTGGCTTTTGAAGAGGAGGGCGATCGCGCCACAAAGACCCAAAATCCGCAACCGTTGCTGTAACTGACTCATCTAAATCATCTCCGACTGTTTCGCGCAGTCCTTAAAACACATTGAACTCTCAAAATACCAGACCATTTCCCTCATCGGCGGGCATCCTGACTAAGGGCTCAAAACCCATCACAGTTGCGCGACAGTGCTAGCTTTTCACTAGGCTTTCCCCTTTCCATCCGATCGCTGATCCCGACCAGAACCGATTGAGTGCCATCACTGTAGCATAATTGACCAATTTCTTAACTCTTTCAGTGATTTTGCGCTAACTTCCCCACTCTATCCGTAAGCTTGAGGGGGTGAAAGACGAGTGCGTTTTGAGTGACGGACGATGTAATCCGGTGCAATGTTAAGACAGCGACCACAACACCATGATGAATGATGCAGTCGGAACAATTTTTGGCTTTTTGGGAGGTACGATTGTCTCCTGTGAAAACGGCTATCGCGTGCTAGAGCATCCGAATCCGAAGCGGGTGTATTGCCGATTGTCTGAGGCGAAATGGTTCTTGGCCCTCCGGTGGTGTGAGCAACTCGATCGCCCCGCCGGAATTCTCAACTACGAGGGGCAGTTGTCGTTTTATAATGCGGCTTCGTTGCGGATGGGCGAAGATAAATTTTTACCCCAATACTATCGCCATCAGCTTTTTCGAGAATGTCTCGATCTTCCCTTGGGGCAATCCTTTTTTCACACGCTTGCTCAAGATGGGCCAGCTCAAATGTTGCAGGTGATCAGTATTGAGATTGATCCGCGCTTTGGTCGAGTGGCCTTGGTGCGCTCGGCATAAGGTCAAGAGGCAAATCTTGCCCTCATCCCCCAACCCCTTCTCCCACACAAGGCGAAGGGGAGCCGGAGGGGAAGTCCCTCTCCCCGGTTGGGCTACTGCTTATACATAACGTTTAAATGTTGGCCTACGTTGCGATCGATCCCCCTGAATCCCC
>CAZCWE010000625.1:0-1647 GCA_964502285.1 uncultured Spirulina sp.
CGGTGAATTTTGGATGTTGCTCGGAACCAATGGCAGCGGTAAATCTACCCTGCTCAAGCTTCTAGCCGGACTCTTGACCCCCCAAGCCGGGACGATCGCCGTGCAGCCTCCCGTGGGCTTTGTGTTTCAAAACCCCGACCATCAACTGGTGATGCCCACCGTGGGGGCCGATGTTGCCTTTGGTCTGGTGAGCGAAAACCTGTCGGAGGCGGAGGTGGTGACACGGGTGCGCGAGGCATTGGCAGCGGTTAATCTGTTGGAGTTTCAGCGCCGCCCGATCTATGCCCTCAGTGGGGGACAAAAGCAGCGGATTGCCATTGCGGGGGCGATCGCTCGCCATTGCGAAGTGCTGATTCTCGATGAACCCACGGCCCTCCTTGATCCAGATACGCAAATCGAACTGGTGCAGCAAGTGCGGCAACTGGTGAAACATCGGGGCTTAACGGCGCTGTGGGTCACCCATCGCCTCAATGAGTTGGACTATTGCGATGGGGCGGTGCTGCTGCAACAGGGCCAGATTGTCGATCAAGGCGATCCCCAACGGCTCAAGCAGGCCCTGATGCATTAGGGGCGATCGCGCCTCTTCGCCTTCACAATCCGTAACGTTTTAGAATGGAAACATGAAAACCCTGTCACTCGTGAAGCTATGACTGCTGCTGTTGTCATCGACCATCTCAAAAAACGCTACGGCGACACCGAAGCGGTTAAAGATATTTCCTTCACCGTCGAGCGGGGGGGGATTTTCGGACTCCTCGGCCCCAACGGTGCAGGCAAAACCACCACAATCCGCTGTCTTTGCACCCTCGCAAAACCTGACTCCGGACGGATCGAAGTCTGCGGCGTTTCCGCCATTGACCAACCCCGCCAAGCCCGACGGCGCTTAGGCTATGTCGCCCAAGAAGTGGCCCTCGATAAGGTGCTCACCGGGCGCGAACTGCTCGAACTGCAAGCCGCCCTCTACCACCTTCCCAACGCCACCGCGAAAGAGCGGATCGCCCAACTGATCGAACTGCTGGATCTCAGTGCCTACGCCGATCAGAAAACGGGAACCTATTCCGGTGGGTTGCGCCGCCGCTTGGATCTAGCCGCTGGGTTACTCCATCGGCCGGAGTTGTTGGTGTTGGATGAGCCGACGGTGGGCTTGGATATTGAAAGCCGCTTCATCGTTTGGGAGTTTTTGCGCCAATTGCGGGATGCCGGGACAACGGTGTTGATGACCAGCCACTACCTCGAAGAAATCGACGCACTGGCGGATCGGCTCGCAATTATTGATGGGGGGAAAGTCTTGGCGGAGGGGACAGCCTCGGAATTAAAGGATCGGGTCGGGGGCGATCGCGTCACCCTGCGGATTCGAGAATTTGCCACCGATGCCGAAGCCGCCCAAGCCCACGCCACATTGCAAGATTTACCCTTTGTGGAAAGCGTGATCATTAACACCGCCCAAGGTAATTCTCTCAATTTGGTTGTGCAACGCAACTGCAACCCCCTCACCCAAATTGAAAAAACCCTGAGCGAGATTGGCTTGCCCACCTTTAGCCTCGCCCAATCGCGCCCCAGCTTAGATGATGTTTATCTCGCGGCCACGGGTCGCACGCTAATGGATGCCGAATTGGCCGCCGCCAGTTCACGGGATCTCAAAAAAGAGAA
>CAZCWE010000626.1:0-1642 GCA_964502285.1 uncultured Spirulina sp.
CCCAACCCTGCGCCCAAGCCCTCGCCGTCGGTCAGCGCCAATGGCAACTGCATTTTTCCCCCGCCCCCACCTATCCCCTCACTCCCCCCTGGGCGATGGGAGCCACCTTCATCATCGGGCTGTTGCTGACTGCGATCGTTGGGTTATTGGGGTGGCATTGGGAAACGCAACTGAAGCAAACCCGCGCCATGGGTGAAGCCAAACTCAAGTTTTTTTCCATGACCTCCCATGAATTTCGCAATCCCCTCAGCACGATTCTGATTTCGAGTCAATTTCTGATCACCCATGCCCCGGAATTATCAGACACGAAACGGCTCAGTATTTACCAGCGAATTCAGTCCGTCGCTCGCTACATGAGCCAAATTCTCGAAGATATTTTAATGCTCTCCCGGGCCGAAGCCGGACATTTAGCCTTTCACCCGACCATTGTTGAGCTGAATTCCTTTTGTCAGGCAATTCTTGATGAAATAGATCACGACTTTGCACACAAAAATCGCATTTTTTACCATAACTATTATCCCTATGACCAAGTGTTTATTGATCCTAAACTGGTGAAATGGATCTTGATGAATTTGCTCAGTAATGCGATTAAATATTCCCCCGCCGAACCCGTGATCAATCTGGTGATGACGGGCCATTCCAAAGAATTGCAAATTGTCGTCCAAGATCAAGGCATTGGCATGAGTGAGGCAGAAAAAGCGCGGGTATTCGAGCCGTTTTATCGCGGCAGCAATGTGGATACGATCCTGGGGACGGGGCTGGGGTTGGCAGTGGTGAAAACCTGTGTGGAGCTTCACCAAGGGGCGATCGCCCTCGACAGTGTGCCGAATCAAGGTACGGTGGTGCGGATCACGTTGCCCCTAGCGGCTTAGGGCGGGGTGGTGTTCAAGCGATAGCCCACGCCGTGGACGGTTTCGAGCCAATCGCGGGGCGCACCGGCTGCCCGTAGTTTTTGGCGTAGGCTTTTGATGTGGACTTTGATCGTGGCATCGCTGGGGTAGTCGGTAACCGACCAGATGCTATTGCGGAGGCGATCGCGATTAATCACCTGGGGGCGATGGCGCAGGAGCAGGTCAAGGATGGCGAATTCTTTGGGGGTGAGGTGAATGGGGCGATCGCCATACCGCACCTCGTAGGTCTGGGGGTTCAAACTCACCGCGCCCCAGCATAAACTCGGCGGCAGCGGCGCAAGATTTCGCCGCAACAACGCCCGCAACTGAGCTTGCACCTCCTGCATCGCAAAGGGCTTCACCATATACACATCCGCCCCCGCATCAAGGCCCAGAATTTTATCTGCGGTGGTGTCTCGCGCCGTGAGCATCATGATCGGGCATTGATAACCGGCGGCCCGCAGACGGCGACAGAGGCTAATGCCATCGAGTTTCGGCAAGGTCACATCCAACAGAATCAGGTCATACTGGCCCGACTGCACCGACTGCCATGCCTGTTCGCCATCGTTGACCACGTCGATGTAGTAGCGTTGAGTGGCGAGAATTTCCACGAGGGAGGCGGCGAGTTGTTGATCGTCTTCTGCGAGTAGGAGGTGCATGGTTGTGTGGGGATCGGGATGGTGTGCTGCGATCGCACCTGGATCGCCGTTGCACAGGGGCTTCAGTCCCGCCAATCGGGTCACTCTTCAGGA
>CAZCWE010000627.1:0-1636 GCA_964502285.1 uncultured Spirulina sp.
CTACTGTTTTTCCCTTCCCAAAGCGTTTAGGATAGGCTATCAGATTTGGGGGGTCTTCAGCTAGGCGATCGCGCTTTGTCCCCACGCATTCGCCCTCGTCTCCAGTGGCTCACCGCTGGGGGCCGTCATCCCGGTTAACTTGCGTTCAATCGCCTGGGCGGCCTCCCGGCCATGGTGGATGTGTTGCTGTTTGTGGGTGATTAGACGGCGGTGATAGTCTTGCCAGCGGTCGTAGAGGTTGGCATTTATAGGGCCGATGAGCTGTGGCATGGCGATCGCTCCCAATTAAGGTCACATCCACTTCATTCATGCGGCAATCCGTCGCGGTGGGTTCATACCAATAGTTCCACGGAGGAGGAGGGGGGCGATCATACCGATGATAAGAAATACACCAGATCTCATTGCTTTTTTTCTTACGAAACGTACCACACAATCGGCATGATGATTTCCTGAGTGGTGGTCATTGATTGAGACGTGCGATCACTAATAGTCCCGACCCATTGCAATCATAGTTAGTTTATTCTTGAAGTCGAGAGTCAGATTGCATTGCCTTAACTAGCTTCTCACTACATTGAAGTAGGATTTCAGTATCCATTAAATTAGGCCGACCCACAGGAATTTTTCTAAAAAATCCAAGTTGCTTGCTAAGAGTCAATGCTGTAGAGCTATAATTATTTGTTCCATAAAAAGAAGATAAAAGATTGAGATTTTTTCTAAAATCAGAATAAATTGATTTGAATTCCCCAAGGATTTCATTATGCTTGTCTCTTACTTTTATGTCTTGTTCATCCTTTTCGTAAGGTATCCCTTGTTCGAGTAGAATTTTTATTTTGTTTTCAATTTCATGACGAACACTAAGAATATCATTGTATTCTTGTTCAAGAGCTATTATCTGAAACAACGATTTCAGTGTTGCATCATACGTTTCAAATAGCTTCTGTCTTACCCATTGCTTTTTTTCACGCTGAACCTGAAAGTAGTTTGTCAATATTGAAACAAATGCTGCCACTATAGCAGAGCCAAAAATTGCAATAGGACTGAATAAACTACTCAACTCAAAATGCATTACTGCACTCACTTTCGCACTCCTTACGACATGATTTAATTCTGCCGTCGCCATTCCCACGGGGCCATTCCCTCCATCGGCCCCGCAATCTCCGCCGCGCTAAGCGATCGCACCCACGCCGCACTGTTCTTCGAGATACTGATACCAATCGGCTAAACCAAGGCCGGTTTTGGCGGAGACACTGAAGAGTTTTGCTGTGGGGTTAATGGCTTGGATGTTGGCGATCGCTTCCCCGTGATCAAATCCCACCGCCTCGGCAATATCGAGCTTCGTCAGCAGCACCACATCGGCGGATTTAAAGAGGGTGGGATATTTCAGGGGCTTGTCTTCGCCTTCGGTGGTGGACAGGAGAACGATGCGCAGAGTTTCCCCCAGGTCATAGGCTGCCGGACAGACCAGATTGCCCACATTTTCCACGATCAGCAATTGGATCGCGTCGAGGTCGAGGTGTTGAGCCGCCGTCAGCACCATGTCCGCTTCCAGGTGGCAGAGAGTGCCGGTGGTGATTTGGACGCTGGGAATCCCGGCGGCGCGGAACCGTTGGGCATCGTTGTCGGTTTCTAAATCTCC
>CAZCWE010000628.1:0-1622 GCA_964502285.1 uncultured Spirulina sp.
ACCCACGGCTCGGAACGGATTACGGGGGTTTTGTTGACCTTCGAGGCAGACGATATTTTGGCCGCGTTAGACCCCCTAGAAAGCTATGTGGAGGGGCGATCGCCGGAGCAAAATGAATACGATCGCCAACGGATCGAAGTCTTCACCCCGGCGGGCCAATCCCTCGGCATGGTGTGGGGTTACGTGATGCGCCCCGCCCAAGTGGAGCAATCCGGCGGCATTTGGGTCGCTGCGGGCCAATGGTCGGAGGTGGATTATCCTAGGGCAAGGGACGTTTAGGCCGTAACAGGCTCAAACCCTGGGTGGAAATGCGATGCGATCGCTGCCAAAATGTCAGCAATTATTCAGTCGTAATGTAAATTGTCCACTAGAATTCCCTTAAGCTGCCCAATGTTTCTACAGGAGATCCCATGACTGGCAATCCCTCGGTAAACCCAATCTCTGACACCGCTCCCGCTGCTGACCTGAAAAAACCAGCCGAAGCGATGATCGTCGCAACTGATGTGCAGAAATGGTACACCAGCAACCAATTTCACGTCCTGCGCGGGGTGAGTTTGACTGTGCGCAAAGGTGAAGTGGTGGTGATCATGGGGCCGTCGGGGTCAGGAAAATCCACATTTATTCGCACCTTTAACGCCCTCGAACCCTATCAAAAAGGGACGATCATGGTGGATGGGATTGAACTGTCCCACGATTTAAAAAATATCGATGCGATTCGCCGTGAAGTGGGGATGGTGTTCCAGCAGTTTAATCTGTTCCCGCACTTGACGGTGTTGCAAAATGTCACCCTCGCGCCGATCTGGGTGCGTCGTCGCAAGAAAGTTGAAGCCGAAGCCCACGCCATGCAACTCCTGGAAAAGGTGGGAATTTTGGAACAGGCGCGGAAATATCCGGGGCAATTGTCCGGGGGTCAGCAGCAACGGGTGGCGATCGCTCGCGCCCTGGCGATGCAACCCCGAATCATGCTCTTTGACGAACCCACCTCCGCCCTTGACCCGGAAATGGTGCGGGAAGTGCTCGACACGATGCGATCGCTGGCTAACGACGGCATGACCATGGTGTGCGTGACCCACGAAGTCGGGTTTGCGCGAGAAGTGGCCGACCGCGTCGTCTTGATGGCTGACGGTGAACTCGTCGAAGAAGCGCCCCCAGAAACCTTCTTCAACAACCCTCAACACGATCGCACCAAGCAATTCCTCTCGCAAATTCTCTAGGTTCGCCGTCGCAGCACGTTCAACAGGGTTTCAAACTGGGCGGGCCGAGGTGCGATCGCGTTAATTGGCTCCCCCGAAACTGGATGAATGAGACTCAAGCGATAGGCGTGCAGAGCCTGCCCGGTTAAATTCACCCCCATGGCCCGCCCTGGCCCGTAGAGGGGATCGCCCAGGAGCGGATGACCGATGTGGGTGAGGTGGACGCGGATTTGGTGGGTGCGGCCCGTGGTGAGTTGAAACCTCAGCAGGGTATAGTTGCCCAACCGCTCCAACACTTGCCAATGGGTGACGGCCGATCGCCCCCGTTCGAGATCCGCGATCGCCATTTTTTTCAACCCCGCCGGATGCCGACCAATGGGCGCGTCTACCGTGCCATGCTCCGCTTGGGGTGCGCCGTAGACGATGCCG
>CAZCWE010000629.1:0-1618 GCA_964502285.1 uncultured Spirulina sp.
AGCCCCAACCCCTGACAGCGGCCCCCGTCGGGCGTGGTCCACAGGTGCAGGGCGAGGGTTTGGGAAAACACCTGAATATTGGGCCGCTGCATCACCTGTTCAATCAGAATCGAGACGATCGCCCGGCCGGTGGTGTCGGCGGCGTGGAGGACGCGGGGCTGAGAATGGGCGGCTTCGAGGGTCATGGCGAGTTGACCATTGTGGCGATCGAAGGCCACGCCGTAGTCCACCAGTTGCGCGATCGCATCTGCTGCGTGCTCCACCAAGAACTCCACCGCCGTTTTGTCACACAATCCCGCCCCCGCCTTGAGGGTGTCGTCCCGATGAAAGACCGGCGCATCCGTCGGTGCGATCGCCGCTGCAATGCCCCCCTGGGCCCATTGGCTTGCCCCGGTTTGTAGCGTTTCTTTCGTAATCAAACAAACGGAATAATGGCTCGGCAAACAGAGAGCGGCATACAGCCCCGCTGCCCCCGCCCCCACTACCACCACATCCACAGCAGCCGGCATGGCCCCCGATGAGCGAGAAACAGTCATGGCACGATTGAACAATTTTTTGAGACTATAGCAGGCTCAGGGGGATTCTCCATGGTTTCCGGCGGAAGTCGGGCGCGATCGCCCCCCATTGCCACGAAAAAGCCCACCCCCGTAGGAGTGGGTTTCGGATCATCGTGAACCCGAAAGACGCGAGCGGTTCACCCCAAAACGCTAGGTAGATCCGTCGCGCCGTCTGGCTAACCTAGTCGTAGATCCCATTGTTCAAGCGGGTATCCCCTTCGGTAAACACATCCGTCACCGGGACCACCGTGAACTTGTCCAAATTGTCTTGCAAGCGTTGTTTCTGCGTTTCGCTCAGCCCTTTAATCTCCAAAACCTCTTCAACAGTCTCATAGGGAGCATTGCTGACGATTTTTTGGGCCAAGGTGGGGTAGAAGCCCCGTAATTTTCGGAACGCTCGAACATTCGTATTGTTGAGGTCAAGTTTTGCCCCAAACTCAGTCTCTAGCATTGCGTCTGCATTATTCCGCAACGGTGCAGCCTGGCTCGGTTGAGCACCCCAGCAAAATACACCCACGGAAAATACAGCAATTAGTAGCCAGTTGACCAATCTCTTCATCAACTCAAAATCCTCCTCTGCAAGCATCAATAGAATGACCGCAGACATTCTATTTTATAGTCATTTAATATCCAATCATCTTATCCTACCAGGGGTCACCCCACGGCCATCATCCGTTACATTCGCCACAGAGCCCACCCAATGGATTTTGTTAGACTAAGCAACTGGGGAACTCCCCATCTCACGATCTAGTGAAGCGAACCCACCCCCTCAAATCCCTATGGCTCCAAGCACGTTGTTACTCACCCAAGAACTCCCCAGCCTCGACTATCTCGCCACCCCGGCCCGCTTTGACGGCACCTGGGAAGCTCCCCTGTCCACCCTCCTCGGCCTCGGTCGAGCAGCGGGCGCAGATTTCGTTGAATTTTTTCTCGAACGGGTCAACTACATCAGTTGCTTGGCAGAAGATGACC
The DNA here is from genome assembly GCA_964502285.1 of uncultured Spirulina sp. GTDB lineage: Bacteria > Cyanobacteriota > Cyanobacteriia > Cyanobacteriales > Spirulinaceae > Spirulina. The sequence continues at coordinate 1,530 of CAZCWE010000629.1, forward strand.
TGATCACCAGCATTTCCCCCAGCCTCACCACCGGAGCGGGCATTCGGGTCTTCCGAGGCAAGGCGGACTGCTACGTCAGCACCAACGAC
>CAZCWE010000630.1:0-1607 GCA_964502285.1 uncultured Spirulina sp.
AATCTTGCTGTGCCGCCCGGATGAAGCGAACCCCCCTAGCCCCGTTGCCCCTTTGGATTGTTCTGATTGTGCCGTTTATCGCTCAACTGGCGATCGCGATCAGCGTTGTGGGCTATCTTTCTTGGCGCACCGGACAACAAGCCGTCAACGACCTCGCCTCCCAACTGCGCAGCGAACTCACCGAACGGATTCAGCAACGCCTCGACAACTACATCCGCACCCCCCACATCATCAATCGTCTCAACACCACCGCCGTCAACGAAGGGGCTCTCGGCATTTCCAACACCCAAGGCGGCTACCAATTCCTCCAGCAAATCAAAGTCTCCGCCTTGATTAACGGGATTTACTGCGGCAACTCCCAAGGGGAATTCTTTGGGGTGACGCGGCGCACCATTGGGGGCAGTTTCGACCCGCGCAACTTTCAAATGATGGTCAGTAACGTCACCACGGACTATCAATACCAACTCTATGACACCGATAACCGAGGCAATCTCACCCATCGCCTCCAAACCATTGGCCCCTACGACCCCCGACAACGCCCCTGGTATCGGGCCGCGATTCAAGCCGGTCGGCCCACCTGGAGTCCGGTATATTTAGATTTTTCGTCGCAACTCCCCACGGTGACGGCGAGTACACCCATTTACGAAGGGAATGCGATCGTCGGGGTCTGTGGTACGGATGTGGTGCTATCGGAAGACCTGCAAGCCTTTCTCCGGGAATTGCAGATCGGTCAATCGGGAGAGGCGTTGATCATCGATCGCAAAGGGGCACTGCTGTCGAGTTCCACCGATGACACCCTTGCCGTCAGTGAGCAGCAAAACCTCCGCCAGTTGCAAGTGGTCGAAAGTGAAAGCCCTTTAGTGCGGGCTACGGTCAAGCATCTTCTCGATCGCTTCGGGTCGTTTGAGAAGATTCGCGGCGATCAACAGTTGGAATTTCGGTGGGAGGGTCAGTTGCAATTTATTCAGGTGGCTCCCTTTCAAGATGGGCGCGGCTTGGATTGGTTGATTGTGCTGGTGGTTCCCGAAGCGGATTTTATGGGGCGGATTCATGAAAATAGCCGCAAGACGATCGCCCTCTGTCTGTTGGCGTTAGCGATTGCAACCATCATCGGAATTTTCACCTCACGGCTGATCAGCCGTCCCGTGGTGCGCTTGATTCGTGCTACCGAAGAAGTAGCCGGGGGTCAACTCAATCAAAACGTCTCCACACGCGGCATCCGCGAACTGCTCAGCTTGGCCAAATCGTTCAACAGTATGGCCACCCAATTAAAATCCTCCTTTTCGGATTTAGAAGACCAGCGCAACTCATTTTTGCGCTTTGTCCCGGCGGAATATTTGAGTTTTTTGCGGCGCGATAGTTTGGTGAATGTGGCCTTAGGGGAACACGTCAGCACGGATATGGCGATCTTGTTTTCGGATATTCGCTCGTTTACCACCCTGTCGCAACAGATGACCCCCTCGGATAATTTTGCGTTTATTAACCGCTATCTGGGTCAAGTCTCCCCCGCGATTCGGGATCATGGGGGGTTCATTGTGAAATATTTGGGCGACGGGATTATGGCGGCGTTTCCCCAAGGGGCGCGGGATGCGGTGGATGCTGCCAAG
>CAZCWE010000631.1:0-1589 GCA_964502285.1 uncultured Spirulina sp.
GGGATCGATCGCAACTTAGGTCAGGATTTGAGGGTTGTGTATAAGCAGTAGCCCGCAGGAGAGGGCTTCCGGACTCCCTTCTCCTGCGGGAGAAGGGCTTATGCCATCCCCATCACCTGCGCCACCACGTTGAGATCATTGGCGATCCCGGTGTGGGCTTGGTTGGTGCTGGCTTGGATCGCAGTATCGGGATCTTTGAGGCCGTTCCCCGTCAGCACACAAACCACCGTCGCCCCGTCGGGCACTTGGTCTTTGCACTTGAGCAGGCCCGCCACTGATGCGGCGCTGGCGGGCTCACAGAAAATCCCTTCTTGACTGGCGAGGCAGCGATAGGCTTCGAGAATTTCGTCATCGGTGACGGCGTGAAATTCCCCTTGGGAAGCTTCGTGAACGGCGATCGCTTTATCCCAGTTCGCTGGGTTGCCAATGCGGATCGCCGTCGCCACCGTTTGAGGATCAGAGCATCGTTCGCCCGTCACCAAGGGAGAAGCCCCCGCCGCCTGAAAGCCCATCATTTTGGGCAAACGGCCACTCTTGCCCCGTTGCTGATACTCACAAAACCCCATCCAATAGGCGGTAATATTCCCCGCATTCCCCATGGGAATACAGAGCCAATCGGGGGCATCACCGAGGGCATCGACGACTTCAAAGGCTGCTGTTTTTTGGCCTTGGAGGCGATAGGGATTGAGGGAATTGACCAGAGTGACGGGATAGTGATCCGCCAACTGTCGCACCAGGGTCAAGCAGTCATCGAAATTACCATCAATGGCGATGACTTCTGCCCCATACAGAAGCGCTTGCGCCAGTTTACCGAGGGCCACATAGCCGTCAGGAATCAAGACATAGGCTTTCATCCCGGCGCGGCAAGCGTAGGCCGCCGCTGCGGCGGAGGTGTTCCCCGTACTGGCACAAATGACCGCTTTGTCGCCCGCTTCCTTGGCTTTGGAGACGGCCATGGTCATGCCCCGGTCTTTAAAACTACCGGTGGGGTTGAGGCCGTCATATTTGGCGTAGACTGCGACATTGCGGCCGATTGCTGCGGCGATCGCCGGCAGAGGAATCAAGGGGGTATCCCCCTCGTGGAGGGTGACCACCGGCGTTGCATCGCTGACGGGAAGAAACTCTCGATAATGGCGGATCAGACCCGGCCAACCTTGATGGCGGGCAGGGAGAGCGATCGCGGGGGCAGAAGGACTTAAAACCACAGTGAACCTCTGAGCAGTTCAGATTAACAAAAACAAAAAAGATGGGATCGCTATTATCCCATCTTTATCTTATCTTCTCTTGTTTTCAGGCAATCTTATTGCGCTGCATGGGATCTTTTCCGGTTTCCAGACCACTGGGTGGGCTTTTTCGACCGATTTCCATCGGAGTAAGACCGGCGCGATCGCCCTTTGCCCCCCCGTTTGATCGGTTTTTGCACCCCGTCATCCGTGGGCACATCCCAATCGGTTTTCATCCATGCCGGGCAGGATTGGTCATAGACCATTTGCAGCGCGGCGGCGGCCCGTCGCCGACGGACCGGCTCCTGGCGGCTGTCCCCGCTCACGGTCGGGTACCGCGAGCGGCTGCCGCGCCGTCGCGCCCCG
>CAZCWE010000632.1:0-1588 GCA_964502285.1 uncultured Spirulina sp.
TGATCCCTTCGGCGAGGCGATCGATTTGCAATTGTAGATCCGCCCGCACCTGTTGGAGGAAGGCGATCGCTTGATTTTCCAAGACGCGATCGATAATGGCGATCGCTAAATTAAACTGCGCCAACAGATCCGCCTGAATCGCCCGATTGCGCTCATCGGACGAGCCGCGAATATCCGACATCCCATACATCGGATACAGGCCCCGAAAAATAATCTGCTCCGGCGGCAACCCCAAACTGCGCCGCTCCGCCTCTTGGGCAAACCGCCACTCCACCGCCGGATGCACCCGCACCAGTTTATTCTGATTCGCCTGACGCAGGGCGGTACGGAAGGCGGGGATCAATTGTTCGGCATAGGCGGCATCGAGTTGATCGTATTGGTGGGGCGTGGGACAGCCCAAAATAATCACCCCTAACACCTGTTCTGGCCCGCCCGTGCTCAGGGATTGAGACACCGGAATCAAGAGCAGCGATCGGCAGCCGCGATCGAGCAGTTGACGTTCCAGGGGGGTGGGGCAATCGGCTTCGAGGTCTGGCACATTCCAGACGCGATGGGCGCGGATTGCTCGGAGGGCGTGGGCTTGCTCTAGATCCTGGAGGGTCAATGGGTCTAAGGGTTCAGCCTGACCCTTGCAAAACAGGAACGGCTGCACCCGGTTTTGTTTGATGCTGAGAATGAGGGTGGCGGTGGCATGAAAGAGGGCTTGGAGTTTTTGCCCGACGCAGTGGAGGTGTTCCGGGTCAAACACCGCACTCCCCACATCCACCAGCACATGATTGAGGCGGCGGAGGGTTTCTTGGGGGGTGATGTCGATGCCTTCCCAAATCAGATCCCCTTCGATGCGGTAGTTATTCCAGGCGATGCGGGTGTCGAGGTTGGTTTGGGAGAGGCTGGCGGGTTGTTGGAGGTCGAGATCGGCTAGTTCGTCGTAGTTGGGGTCGATGCGGTGGGCGCGGAGGTGTTCCCAGCGGAACCAGCCTTGGATGTAGCGGGGTTCGGGATGGTGGGGGCTGTGGAGGGTGAAAATCTGCGGTTCGTCCCAGAGTCGCCAGTCTTGGGGGGCGATCGCAGCAATATCGCGCAGAATCAGAGGCAGCCGCAGCCGTCGTTGCAATTGTTGGCGATCAAGGGTTGACTCGGACGGGCAGAGGTCGAAAAAGTTCAGCGATCGCGCCCCTAGTTCCGTGGGGTCTGTGGGTAAATCCATCAGTTGCGCCAAGGCCCCATTCACGGCCAAGAGTTCCCAGGTTTCAGCGTGGAGTGTGGCCGTGAGCAGCTTACTTTGACCCGCGATCGCTGCTGGCTCAGTGCCATTCCGTTCTGAAAAAACATCAAGGAGGTGGGGTTCAGTCATGGCAGGTTCACGGCAAAAGGATGGTTCGGCTTACGACTTAACTTTCATGACTAATTTTTAGCCAACAGAATCTTTTTCAACAAATTTTCTGTCCCCAGCCTACAAAATTTTGCCCGCAGCGTCATAACTCCTAAAGTATTGTGAATCTGGTCTGAGCTAACCGAGGGCTGAGCAAAACTGAGGGCTGAGCTAACCGAGGGCTGAGCTAACCGAGGGCTGAGCTAACCGAGGGCT
>CAZCWE010000633.1:0-1581 GCA_964502285.1 uncultured Spirulina sp.
AGGCAAACCCCACCGTCACCGCCGCATCAATGGCATTGCCGCCCTGCTTTAACACCGCAAGTCCGGCTTCGGTGGCGATCGCTTCTTGGGTGGCCACCATGCCATTGTCTGCAATGACGGGATGGGTGCGATCGCTGTAGTCAAAAAGGGGGGTGAAGGGTTGCGATCGCATCGGCCCACCGCTCAACGCCACCCACAACGCCACCACAATCCCAATCACACCCCACCGTACCGTTTTGCTGCTCATCTTGAATCCCTCACTGTCCTGCTCATCCCGACCGCCTTAACGGTATTGAAACGCCGCCACGGCCAAACAACTCCAACCCAGAATAAACCCCACACCCCCCAACGGCGTGATCGCCCCCAGCCATTTAATCCCCGAAAAACTCAAGGCGTAAAGACTCCCGGAAAACACCACTACTCCCGCCACAAACGCCCAGCCCGTCACCGTTAGCCACCCTTGCCCCGCCTCAGCACGACCGAGGAGCAACGCCACCAGCAGCAGCGCCAAAGCGTGATACATCTGATATTTAATCCCCGTTTCAAAAATCGCCAGGGCTTTCTCGCTGAGGTGATCTTTCAAGGCATGGGCCCCAAAGGCCCCGCCCATGACCGATAAGCCGCCGAGAATTGCCGCGATCGCTAAAAAGACTCGTACCATCGTCTCCAAACTCCATCCCAACTCGCCCCATCATAGACCACGCCATTGGATCAACTGTGTACCCATTTTGGCTCACAAGAAAAAGGGGAACCGCGATCGCAGTTCCCCTTTTAGCAATCAATGCAGATAGAGAGGATGTTGAGAGAAAATGTGAAACCTTAACCTTTTTTCTGCTTCCGCTTCGCTGCCGAGAAGAAACCACCGGCTACAGCCGAAGCGATCAAAAATGAGGGTTCCGGAACGCCAGAATTTTGGGTTGTGCCGGGGCTCGTCCAACTGTACAAGCCACTGTAGGACTCACCATCATCTAACGCCGTCAACCCTGACGACACGGCCTCGAAGGTATAGGCGTATTCCGTGCTTTGCAGAATTCCGTTTTCATACCGCTCGACTTTGGCCACTTCGCTGGCTTGGAGTTCTTCTTTCAAATTGTCAATTGTGGTCAGGAGGGCGCTTAACCCTTCAATCACAGCCGGGGCTGAGGCGATCTGTTGCTCTAGAGCGGTGACGGAGATTCCGGCTTTGGCTGCCACCGCAGCTTTTTGCACCGAGCTGGCTCCGGCAAGCTGTTGTAGGGTGTTGTAGTTGGCGAGTTGGGCACTGGCACGGGTGCTGAGGACGCTGCGGAGATCGTAGAACCCTACGGTTTGCATGGCGATCGCACCATCCTCCTGGAGCGAAAACTCTGCAATATTGGGATCGCCCAAGCCAGCGGATTTAAAAGACTCCGTGAACACACTTTGGGCAGAACTGCTGAGACTTGACCAACTGGTTTGAAAACTGTCGTAGCGTTTGAAGAGATCATTCATCCACGCTTGACCATATTCGTCCCAATCCGCCGTCGTGACACTGCTGATCTTGGCGGTTTGATTGCCCCGTGTGGCGCTGAAACCAACATTCTCAGAAACCACTTCACTCTT
>CAZCWE010000634.1:0-1573 GCA_964502285.1 uncultured Spirulina sp.
TTTCTCTCAACACGGTCTATTGCCCTTTTGTCTGTCCGCGTGCCGCCCGCATTCGATAACCCCGTTGGGAGGGGCCTCTGATTCGATCGATCGCCCCTGTGGCCTGTTCGCATACAGGCCATAATTGACTGATAGTATTTTCTATATCGTCCGTTTGCGGGGGTTTCTTGAATTTTTTTTGCGGTTGGTGCGCGAAAGTCCCGGATTCGAAGCGCGGGTCAAAGCGGGGGGATGATGACGGCGAGGGGTGAAACGTATTCGGGGGCAAAGCTTTTGCCTTGCCCCCGAACGATAGCGGTGAGGTTTATAATCCGGCAATTATCAGCTTCGGCTATCTCATTCCCCAATGATCAGCCTGTGTTAATTGAGTTGGTACATTGCCGGTGAACAACGGGTATTTAAAGCAAATTTCATGCCTTATCAAGTGCATTCGCGCGGATCCAGGCTGCTGTTGAGGTGCCGCCGATCGATTGCGCAGCGCAGCTTGGCGAAGGGTAGTGATGAATACGATGGAGTGTAGTAATTTGTGCACACTTGAGACACGGAAGGACCGGTTACGCTGGGGCCTGCTTTTTAAAGCGGCGGAGGTGTTGGGCGACGCCTGAAAACTAACGTAAAAATCTGTGTCCGTCAGTGCCGATCTGTGGCTAAAATTATGGGCTCCAGGCGTCTTTGGGGCCTTGCCTGAGCAGAAGCTTTACCCGTGTATATCAGTGTTCATCCGTGTCCAGCAGCCCTGAATTTTGGTATCTTGTTAAAATATTGGACTTTTTCTGTGATTTGTGGGAGACAACTCACTTGGGAAAGCGTTCAAGTTTTACGGCATGGGCGCCCATTCCATCCCGAGCATTTTCCATCGCCAAAACGTCAGCGACAATCTGGATTTCCAACACGAAAATACGGAAAACCTGATGCTGTATCTTTACAATCAGCGTTCATCCGTGGCCGAAAAAATTGTTCTTAGCATTTAGCGTTTTTGTGTGGGGGGTGGTCTCTTTCTCTGTGATAGGGCAAAAGAGAGGATTATTTTAAATCAAATAGGGATGTTTGGTGAGGAGCGGGATGATGGATGTCGTTCTTTATTACACTGAAGACGGCAAGGTGCAGTTGGATGTCCATTTGGAGAGAGAGACTGTTTGGCTAAGCCAGCGTCAGATGGCAGAGTTGCTTGACAAGGACACGGACACCATTGGCCTGCATATCCGCAATATCTATAATGAAGGCGAGTTGTCCCGCAAGGGAACTACCGAGGAATCCTCGGTAGTTCAAACTGAAGGTGGCCGACAGGTGCGCCGTAATGTGAATTTGTACAACCTGGACGTGATCATCTCGGTGGGCTACCGCGTCAAATCCCAACGCGGCGTGCAGTTTCGCCAGTGGGCCACCCAAACCCTCAAACAGCATCTGATCCAGGGGTACACCCTCAACCGCAAACGGTTGGCCCAACTCGGCACCGACGTGGATCAGCTCATGGGGTTGATGCAACAAACCCTCACGCAAAACAAGCTGGTCCTGCCAGAAGGCGCTGCTATCGCAGATCTGATTCGCGATTATGCCCGCACCTGGCAGCTTC
>CAZCWE010000635.1:0-1564 GCA_964502285.1 uncultured Spirulina sp.
AGCGGCCGGGCTATCTCCTGCGGAGACGCTACGCGAACGACGACCCTCAGCCCTCAGGGATTCAAAAATCAATTAGGGGCGATCGCGCTCTAAATCCGCGATCACCTTTTCCAAATACCACACCTCCGAGCGGCCCGGAAACTCGGATTTAGCCTGCTGGATCAGTCGTTCAGCAATGCCCCACTGGCCCCCCACGAGGGACAGGAGGGCTTGATGGCGGGGTGTTTCCGGTGAGGATGCGGTTGGTAGCCCTGCGCCTTGGAGGGTTTTGAGGTGGTCGAGGGTAGCTTGGTAGCGGGGCCAGTCTTCCTGTTGGCAATAGAGACTGGCGGCCTGTTGGTAGTCATCGCAGGCGGGGCGGAGGTTTTCCTGTTTAATCTGGGCTTGGGCGCGGTGGACATAGGCGATCGCACTCTGGGGATCGAGTTCGATGGCATGGCTATAGGCAGCGATCGCATCCCCATCGGCCTGCTGGGCGTGGTAAATATCACCTTTCGCCACCCAAAACCCCGCCACGTTCGGGTTCAATGCGATCGCCGCCTCTAGATCGGCCAACGCGCCCCCCACTTCGCCCAACTGACAGCGCACCTGTCCTCGATAACAGAACGCGATCGCATCCTGGGGGTTGAGTTGGATCGCCCGATTCAGATCCGACAGCGCCGCAAACGATTGCGACAACTGGTGTTGCGCCCAACCTCGACAGCGGTACGCATTGCCATCCTCCGCCCCATTGCGCAAAAGCCAATCCAACTCCTGCCGCACCTTGTCCGCCTCCCCCGCTTCGATTCGGGCGATTAGGTTTGGGTAAATCAAAGCGGGATTGAGGGGCGTGGCGGTCACGGGCGGGGATGGAGGCGATGGGGCGGAGGATTTCGGTTTGAGGGGGGTAATTTTGTCCAAACAGCGACGACAGGCTGCTGTATCTTTCGCCTTGAGATAGAGTTCCGCTGCGGTTTTAAAACTGGCGATCGCGCCTGTCACATTGCCCTGTTTGCGGTAAAGCGTGCCTTGGAGTTCGTGGGTTGCTGCATCGGTGCGATCGCGCTGCATCGCCTGCTCTACGTCCTGCTGTGCGCCGGGAATATTCCCCAATGCCAACCGCACCACCGCCCGACCGTAATAAAATTTCGGGTTGTCGCGATCGAGTTCCAGGGCTTGGGTATAGTCGGAAATCGCGCTGTGGAGTTGACCCGCATCAAAATAGGCGATCGCCCGTTGACCATAGGCCGCCGCCAAGTCGGGATAGTCTTGGAGAATCGCGCTAAAGGTGGCGATCGCCCCGGCAAAATCGCCCTGCTGACGTTGCTCAATCCCCCCACGCAAAACATCATCATCCATAGTCTTTCCCTGCAACGGTGCTCTTTTGGAGTCTAATCCAGCCCATCCCAGAACGCCAACCTCTCAAATCTGTCACGCGCATCTGAAGCCCTAGGCATCAGCCAGCCTTCGCTGAGTGCCCAGATCGACGGCCTGGAATACGCCTATCTCGAAGGCGCGCCCGGCCCGCAGATCGAAAGCCGCCAGGGCTTCGAGGTGGACGGCGTGCAGATCAAGGTCCGCCTCG
>CAZCWE010000636.1:0-438 GCA_964502285.1 uncultured Spirulina sp.
TTCATCGGTGCCGGCAACATGGGCGGTGCGATCCTGCACGGCGCCCTCGACGTCGGAGCGATCGCGCCCGGATCGGTGCTCGTGGTGGCGATTCTCTTCACGGGCAAAGTGTGGAGCTTCATTAACCCGCTCTTTTTGCTGGTGGTGGTGCTCAATTGTGCGGTGTTTGCCGGGTTGGGGGTGATTGCGGGCTTAAGCGTCCAGTCCCTCGAAAGCGTGGGCATTTTCAATAATTTTGTGATTGTGCCGATGTCGTTCCTCGGCGCGACCTTTTTCGACCCCGCCACCCTGCCCCCCATTTTAAAAGCCGTGGTCTATTGCCTCCCCCTCACCTACACCACCACCGGGCTACGGGCGGCGGCCTATTTACCTCTTTCGGAATTTCCCTGGCACGCGATTCCGATTTTGGCAGGGGTGGCGATCGCTTTGGCCTTTGTC
>CAZCWE010000636.1:448-1553 GCA_964502285.1 uncultured Spirulina sp.
CGCCTACGCGCCCCTCTCAGAATTCCCTTGGTACGCGCTCCCGATTCTGCTCACAGTTGCGATCGCGCTCTCCTTTTGGGGTTCCCGCAAATTCGCCAGTCAACAGGACTAAATCCCCATCATTGCTCCCCGACACCGACGGAGCGACCTTAAGCATCGGGAGATTGACAGGGGATTTTTGACCAGCGATCGCCCTCAATCACGGTGTGACTTTGCCAGGTGGGATCGGTGTCGGGGTAGTCTTGGCGAAAATGACCGCCCCGGCTTTCGGTGCGAAAGGCCGCACTTTTGAGGATTAAGCGGGCTACTTCGAGGAGGTTATCCGTTTCCACCACTTGGCGGATCACGGGTAAGGCGGTTTCCGTTTCGGTGAATTCCATATTGGGGGTGAGGGCGCGGAGTTGCTGCACGATCGCCACTTGGTTAAACTCCCCTTGCCACTGTTCCACTTGGGCGATCGCTGCATCTAAAACCGCCTGCGATCGGCAAATTCCCGCACTGTGCCACATCAACCGCTGCAACGCCTCCCGCCATTGGGTAATCGCCGCGAGATCGCAATCGGCCAGGGCGTGGGGTTCCGGTTGAATTTGCTCCTCCGGCGGTGAGGTGACGGCTAGCTGACTGAGACGCGACGCATAGACCACACATTCTAAAAGGGAATTACTCGCCAAACGGTTCGCCCCATGCACCCCCGTACTGGCCACCTCCCCCACGGCATAGAGACCCGGCAGCGAGGTTTCATTATCCACATTCACCGCGATCCCCCCCATCCAATAGTGAGCGGCAGGCGTGACCGGAATCGGCTCTTGGAACGGATCAATCCCCCACTGCTGACAGACGCGGATGATGTTGGGGAAACGGTAGCGGATGCGATCGCGCTCAATCGGGCTCAAATCTAAAAAGACGCGGCCTTGGCTGGGGTCGGGTTCCGTGGCTTCGAGATAGTCAAAAATGGCCCGACTGACGCGATCGCGGGGCGCGGGTTCTCCCTTGGGGTGATATCGAAAGGCAAAGCGATCGCCCTTGCGATCCACCAAATGCGCCCCTTCGCCCCGCACGGCCTCACTAATTAAAAAGCGCGGCGCACCGGGTTGCGCCAACGCCG
>CAZCWE010000637.1:0-1549 GCA_964502285.1 uncultured Spirulina sp.
TATTAATCCAAAGCCGTCTTAAAAAGACGAGGTTTTAAACCCATTTTTTTGATAAGATTGAGGGCGTTGTTTGCCTTCTTGTGATCTGCCTGTTATGACCCAAGCTAAAAAAACCTGGAGCGATCGCTTTGAAACCGCGCTTCATCCTGCGATCGCCCGTTTTAATGCCAGCATTGGTTTTGATATTGAACTGATTGAATACGACATTACCGGGTCGATCGCCCATGCGAAGATGTTGGCTCACACCGGAATCATCAGCACCGAAGAAGGGCAACAACTGATCACGGGTCTTGAGCAGATTCGGATTGAATACCAAGAAGGGCGGTTTAACCCTGGGGTTGATGCCGAAGATGTGCATTTTGCCGTGGAGCGTCGCCTCACGGAATTGATGGGGGATGTGGGGAAAAAACTCCACACGGCGCGATCGCGCAATGACCAAGTGGGCACGGATATCCGCCTCTATCTCCGCGACCAAATCCAAACCATCCGCACCCAACTGCGGGAATGGCAAGGCGTGCTGCTCAAACACGCTGAAAATCATGTGGAAACCCTGATCCCCGGCTATACCCACCTCCAACGCGCCCAACCCGTCAGCCTCGCCCACCATCTCCTCGCCTACTTCAACATGGCGCAGCGGGATTGGGAACGTTTGGGGCAAATCTATCAACGCACCAATGTTTCGCCCCTCGGCAGTGGCGCGTTGGCGGGGACAACTTTCCCTATCGATCGCCATTACGCCGCCGCAGAATTGAAGTTTGGCGGGGTCTATGCCAACAGTTTGGATGGGGTGAGCGATCGCGACTTTGCGATCGAATTCCTCTGCGCCGCGAGTCTGATCATGGTGCATCTCAGTCGCCTCAGTGAAGAAATGATCCTCTGGGGATCGCAGGAATTCAGTTTCATCAAGTTCCAAGACAGTTGCTCCACCGGTTCGAGCATCATGCCCCAGAAGAAAAACCCCGATATCCCTGAACTGGTGCGGGGCAAAACCGGGCGCGTTTTCGGCCACCTCCAAGCCCTGCTCACAATCATGAAAGGCTTACCCCTCGCCTACAACAAAGACCTCCAAGAAGATAAAGAAGCCCTCTTTGATGGGGTCAAAACCGCCCAAGGCTGCCTCGAAGCGATGACGATTCTGCTCCGGGAAGGCGTGGAATTCCGCACCGAACGCCTCGAAGCCGCCGTAAATGAAGACTTCTCCAACGCCACCGATGTGGCGGACTATCTCGCCACGAAAGGCGTGCCGTTCCGGGAAGCCTATAACCTCGTGGGCAAGGTGGTGAAAACCAGCCTCGCCGCTGGCAAGTTGCTCAAGGACTTGACCCTAGAGGAATGGCAAGCCCTCCATCCGGCGTTTGAGAACGATATCTATGCTGCGATCGCACCCCGCCAAGTCGTGGCCGCCCGCAACAGCTACGGCGGCACAGGCTTCGAGCAAGTCCGCAACGCGATCAAAGCCGCCAAAGAACAACTCCTCGACACCGCCAGCTAACCAGCGCACCCTGAGCGGAGTCGAAGGGTAAGCGGCCGGGCTATCTCCTGCGGAGAC
>CAZCWE010000638.1:0-1533 GCA_964502285.1 uncultured Spirulina sp.
CAATTTTCAAACTGATTGAGAATGGCTTGGACGCGCTGGGTGGGGATGGGGTTTTCCGTGACCTGTTTAAACAGTTTCACCCATTGCCGCCGCATTAAATAGGCTTTTTGGCGTTCTTCGGGGTCTTTGGGCGGCAAGAGCGACCAATTCCCCACTGGCAAAATATTTAACACATCGGTGTCAAACACACTGCCCACCACGGCCCCCGGCCCGGCAAATTCGGCGTGGTGTTGCTTGTAGATAATCAAACCATTGCGGCGACGTTGATTAACCACGAGCGGCTTTTGCGATCGCAAGTCGATGAGAACTTGAGCGATCGCGTCTGATGGCGGAGGTGATTGAGTCGTATTCATCATGAATCAAGCAGGTATTCAATCCCACCCATCCTAAGCATAGGGCAACGGTTCAGGATTTTAATGTTCCAGTGCAGGCAAGGGTACAGATAGACCAGAGGCGATCGGTCTCTAGGGAATCCTCCAGAAACGGCTGTGATGCCACCCGACAAAACCCAACTATTGAGCAAGCTGCAACGATTTGTACAGGAGCAAGCGTTGGGGTTGAAACCACTCCCATCCCCCGTAATTCGGTGCGCTATCCTCGATATGATACCCCAAACTTTGGTAGAGTTGCCGCGCCGGTTGATTGCGATTTAACACATGGAGATAGAGCGCTTCAAAGCCCCAATCTCGCGCCTTGGGTTCACAGCCCAACAGTAACCGCCGCGCCACCCCCCGCCGTCGATAGTGGGGATGCACCGCCAAGTTAGAAACGTAGGGATATTCCACGGTGTAGCGTCGCCAGGTCAGGGGGCGCACGGAAATTTCCACGGTGCCGATGATTTGCTCGCTGGGGTGGGACACCGCCGCAAAACAGCAATATTGGGGCAAATTCGCCCGGAAGCGTGTCCGCAAATCTTCTTGAATGCCCAGGCGCATTAAGGGCTGCACCCAAAACATCACCCCCATAGGCGGGTGAAAGCTGTCGGTGAGCACTTCGGCCAGACGGGGAACGTCAGCATCCGTGGCGTGCCGAATCGCGATCGCCCCATGGGGACAAGTGAGATCATCAGCAGGAGACACAGCAGATGATGGTGCAGGGGAATAGCAGGAGTCCAATACCGTGTTTAAGAGTGGGGAGGAGTGAGGAAGCGTCATGGACAATCAAGCCGTGCGATTGACTCATGGACTGTGATCTAAAAAACCATTGGTCGTCTATTGCTAACGCATTGTAGCGGGAATTTATGGGGTTCGGGGAGTTAAGGGTTTAGGGGATGGCGATCGCGGGGCGGGCCGAGGCGTAGAGCGTGGTGCGTTCTTGGGCGGGGCGGCCAAGGGAGGCGATCGCACCGCGCAACATCTCCACAGTTAGACAAGTGCCACCTTGGGCCCCGGCCATGGTGGTGATGTGCTCTTCCATCAACGTGCCGCCGATGTCATTGCAGCCCCACCGCAGGGCCTCCGTCGCCCCGGCTAGGCCCAACTTCACCCAACTGGGCTGATGGTTAGGAATCCACCGCCCTAGGTAAATCCGCGC
>CAZCWE010000639.1:0-1507 GCA_964502285.1 uncultured Spirulina sp.
GCCCGATAAGGCTTGCCCTGAGCTATGTCGAAGGGGCGAGGCTTGAAACCCAATTAGTTTGGGTCAAGGAAGGATGGTTGATGTTGTTGTTGGATTAGGCTCTGCTCCGGTGAGGGGGCAGGCGCAGGGGTCTTGGGTGAGCCATTGGGAGCCGACGGTGTGGAGGGCGGCGAGGACGGGGCGGAGGGATTCGCCTTTGGGGGTGAGGGTGTATTCAACGTGGGGGGGGACTTCGGCGTAGACGCGGCGTTCGGCGAGGCCGTGGGTGGTGAGGTCGCGGAGGCGGGCCATGAGGGTTTTGGTGCTGATGCCGGGGAGGGCTTTGAGGAGTTCGTGGGTGCGGCGATCGCCCCCAAACAATTCCCGCAGGATCAAGATTGACCACTTATTCCCCAACAAATCCACCACAAACTGAATCGGGCATTGGGTGACGGTGGTTGTGCAAACATCCGGGTCTGTCATGGGGAGCACCTCTGAGGGATTTCCTTTGATTAATCCAGATTTCCCCGCTGGCTGTGGCCCTTGCCTCGGAAAACTTAACAATTTGTAGAATTACCCTTAACCCCGCAGCACGTCGCAATCTTTTCCCTGGGGAAACTTAGGGGTCGGGTGAGAAACCCTCTTGTGAGCTTTTGGGAGCTTACGCAAGGATGGGGAAACTTGAATGAACTTTCTTGCGGATAGCACCCTATGGTTACTGCGTTGCCGACTCCCCAAATCGATGAGATTCGCCCCGGTGTGAAGGCTCCGGTGCAGGAAACTCTCTTGACACCGCGTTTTTATACAACGGATTTTGATGCGATCGCAAAAATGAGCCTCGATTCTCAAGCCGACGAAATCGAAGCAGCGATCGATGAACTGAGAGCCGACTACAATCGCCATCACTTCGTCCGCGACGATGAATTCAATCAAGCCTGGGATCAGTTACCGGAGCATGTGCGATCGGTGTTTATTGACTTCCTCGAACGGTCTTGCACCTCGGAATTTTCCGGCTTTCTCTTGTTTAAAGAACTGTCCCGCCGCCTCAAAGCCGACAGCCCGAAACTTGCCGAAGCCTTTGGCCTCTTGGCGCGGGATGAAGCGCGGCACGCAGGGTTTTTAAATAAAGCGATGGCGGATTTTGGCGTGTCCTTGGATCTGCGCCATCTGACGAAAAAACGCTCTTACACCTTTTTCCCGCCGGAGTGGGTGATTTATACGGTGTATCTCTCGGAAAAAATCGGCTATTGGCGGTATATTCTCACCTTCCGCCATTTGGAAAAACAGCCGGAATATCAGATTTATCCGCTGTTCCGCTATTTCGAGCAGTGGTGTCAGGATGAGAACCGCCACGGGGATTTCTTTAAGGTGTTGTTGCGATCGCAGCCCAGCCTCTGGAAAACCTGGAAATCTCGCCTTTGGGCCCGCTTTTTCCTGCTGATTGTGTTTGTCACCCATACCCTGACGGTGTTTGAGCGGTCGGATTTTTACGAAATGATCGGCCTCGATGCGAAAACCTATAACCGGG